>CAZARS010000020.1:18542-21269 GCA_964487625.1 uncultured Desulfobacca sp. | reverse complement strand
TTCTTGACAGGCTATGAGGGTCTGCTATATAAAAAGATCGTGCTATTCTTTACGAGCCATTGCACGCAATGGTGATGCCCATGGGGCAGATGGCGCCAAGCCCCCCAGGGTAAGAGACCGGCCCAAACCGCCGCGCCAGTAGCAAGCCAAACCTGATGTCACCAAAGATGTGTATCTGATAGCGTGTCGAAGCAATCCGACCGCCCTCTATGAGCGATAAGTGAGTTAAGAAACTACAATTAGGAGGAAGTTTTCGATGGCGTTGGTAAACCCCCATGGCAAAGAGAAGAAACTCAAACCCTTGTTGCTTAAAGGCAAGGAACTGGAAGAAGATAAAGCTCGTGCCAAATCCTTGACCGTGGTCACCATGAATTCCCGGGAGACCGCCGACCTTATTATGTTGGGCATCGGCGGCTTCACGCCGCTGGAAGGCTTTATGAACGAAGCCGAATGGCGGGGTGCCTGTTCTGATGATATGACCCTGCCCGATGGTACCTTCTGGCCAATCCCCATCACCCTGTCCACCACCAAAGGCAAAGCTGATAGCATTAAGATCGGTGAAGAGGTCCTCTTGGTGGACAAAGAGACGGAAGAAATGATGGGGACCATGAAGGTCACTGAAAAGTACACCATTGACAAGAAATGGGAATGCAAGCAGGTATTCCGGACTGACGATCTGGAGCACCCTGGGGTGCAGATGGTCATGAACCAGGAAGAAGTAAACCTGGCTGGCCCGGTCAAGGTCTGGAGCGAAGGGATTTTCCCCAAACAGTATGCGGGGATTTACATGCGGCCAGAAGAAACCCGGCGGATCTTCGAGCAGAAGGGTTGGAGCACCGTGGCCGCCCTGCAGCTGCGGAACCCCATGCACCGTTCCCATGAGTATCTGGCCAAAATCGCCATCGAAATTTGTGATGGTGTTCTTATTCACCAGCTCCTGGGCAAACTGAAACCTGGCGACATTCCGGCCGAAGTCCGGGTTAAGGCCATTGATGTCTTGACCGAGTATTATTTTGTAAAGGACACCTTCCTGCAGGCTGGTTATCCTCTGGATATGCGCTATGCTGGTCCTCGGGAAGCCTTACTGCATGCCCTGTTCCGTCAGAACTATGGCTGCTCCCACCTTATCGTCGGCCGTGACCATGCCGGTGTGGGTGAATACTACGGTCCTTTTGACGCCCAAAAGATCTTTGATGAGATCCCCAAAGACGCCCTGGAAACCAAGCCCTTAAAGATTGACTGGACCTTCTATTGCCATAAATGCGATGGCATGGCCTCCATGCGCACCTGCCCCCATGGCAAAGAAGACCGGCTCCTGCTCTCCGGCACCATGCTCCGCAAGATGCTCTCTGAAGGTCTGGAGGTGCCGGATCACTTCAGCCGTCCCGAAGTCCTCAAGGTCCTCCGGGAGTACTATTCTGGGCTGACCGAAAAAGTGGAGATCAAAGTCCACAAATTTGCCACGGGCGAGGAATCCAAAAAGTAATGTTCCCTCAACCCAGGCAAGGTATGAGATAATGCCTGGCCCGCAGTAAAAAAGGTTTGTAGTGCGTGTTGCAAGGGAAAGGAGGTGAATCGGGCAATTCACAGATATCCTTCCCACATTGCAGTTGCTAACCATTTACCAAGAAACGATAGAATCTTCAGGAGGTAAACCGAATGCCCAGTTATGTCATTGCTGAAAAATGCGACGGTTGTAAAGCACTGGACAAGACCGCTTGTCAGTACATTTGCCCCAACGACCTAATGGTCTTAGATCCTGTTCAGAAAAAGGCTTACAACCAGGAACCGGAACAGTGCTGGGAATGCTTCAACTGTGTGAAGATCTGCCCCCAGCAGGCCATTGAAGTCCGGCATTATGCCGATATTATGCCCTTAGGTTCCAGCACCATTCCGCTGCGTGGCACCGACTCCATCATGTGGACCATAAAATTCCGGGATGGCAAGACCATGAAACGGTTCAAATTCCCCATCCGGACCACCCCGGAAGGTTCCATCGACGTGTTCAAGGGGAAAAACTTGCCCAAAGCCGAAGACCTGAAGAAACCCGGTTTCTTCACCGGCCCGGCCCGCACCGAATAAGTCTGTGACGCAGCGACTATCCTAAGGAGGAAGAAGAGATATGGCTCTGGAAAGAGAATTCTGTAAATGGTCATTCTGTCAGAAACCCGCAGTAGAAACCGTGGAAACCGACCTGTTGTTGGTGGGTGGCGGTATGGCCTGCTGCGGTGCCGCGGTTGAAGCTGCTGCTTATGCTAAAGCCCTGGGCCTGAAAGTCACCTTGGTGGACAAAGCCGCCCTGGACCGCTCCGGCGCCGTGGCCATGGGTCTGTCCGCCATCAACACCTATGTGGGCCCTGAAAACCCGGTCAACGACTATGTCAAATACGTCCGCACCGACCTCATGGGCATCATCCGGGAAGACTTGGTCCACAGCCTGGGTTGCCATGTTGACCAGTCTGTGTATGACTTCCAGGATTGGGGTTTGCCCATCTGGCAGAAAGACAATGAAGGCCACACCGTTGACGGTCAGACCGCTCGGGATGAGGGCCTGCCCTTGCTGAAAGACGGTGGCAAATGCGCCCGGTCCGGTCGTTGGCAGTGCATGATCAACGGTGAATCCTACAAAGTGATCGTGGCCGAAGCTGCCAAAAACGCTCTGGGTATGGAAAACATCTATGAGCGGGTGTTCATCGTGAAGCTGTTGACCGACAAAAACAACTCCAA
>CAZARS010000020.1:9660-18508 GCA_964487625.1 uncultured Desulfobacca sp. | reverse complement strand
CGGCTTCAGCGTCCGGGAACACAAGACCTTCGTATTCAAATGCAAAGCCATGATCGTGGCCTGCGGTGGCGTGGTGAACGTCTTCCGGCCTCGGTCCGTGGGTGAAGGTCAGGGCCGTGCTTGGTATCCGGTGTGGAACGCTGGCTCCACCTACGCCATGCCGGCGGAAATCGGCGCCAAGATGGTTCTCATGGAAAACCGCTTCGTGCCCGCCCGCTTTAAGGATGGTTACGGTCCGGTCGGTGCCTGGTTCTTGTTCTTCAAAGCCCAGGCCACCAATGCCTACAACGAAGACTATATGGCCAAGAACTGGGAACGGGTCAAAGCCGAATATCCTGGCTATGCCGACAGCCCGGGTACTTGCCTCCGGAACCATGCGGCCATGATCGAAATGCGGGAAGGCCGTGGCCCCATCCTCATGCATACCGACAAGGCTATGCAGGAACTGGCCAAAGTCCTCTCCAAGAAAGAGCTCAAACACCTGGAAGCCGAAGCTTGGGAAGACTTCCTGGATATGTCCATCTCGGCTGCCTCTCTGTGGGCCTCCATGAACATGGAACCGGACAAAGTCCCGTCCGAAATCATCCCGTCTGAACCCTATCTGCTGGGCTCCCATGCTGGTTGCGCCGGTCTGTGGGTTTCCGGTCCGTCCAAGAACTACTTGGGCGCCCCCGATGAATGGTTCTGGGGCTATGACCGCATGACCACCGTGGAAGGTCTGTTCACCGCGGGTGACGGCGTCGGCGCTTCCGGTCACAAGTTCTCCTCCGGCTCCCACGCTGAAGGCCGTATGGCGGCCAAGGGCGCCATTGCCTTCATCTTGGACCACAAGGATGACAAGCTGGAACCGGCCCAGAACATCGACGATGTCATCGCTGAGATCTATCTGCCGTTCGAAATCTTTGAGAAATATAAAGATTACACCACGGCTCCCGAGATCAACCCCAACTACTTGATGCCGAAACAGGTCCAGACCCGGCTGCAGAAAATCATGGACGAATACTGCGGCGGCATCGCCACCATGTATATGACCAACAAACCCATGCTGGAAGAAGGTCTGAAACGCCTCACCATGCTGAAGGAAGATGCCCATCGCATGGCGGCTCGGGATCTCCACGAACTGATGCGGGCCTGGGAACAGTATCACCGGATCCTCTCCGGCGAAGCGCACCTGCGCCACATCCTGTTCCGGGAAGAAAGCCGTTATCCCGGCTACTATTACCGGTCCGACTTCCTGTCCATTGACGACAGCAAGTGGCGGGTGTTCACCATCTCCCAGTACAACAAAGAAACCAACGAGTGGAAGTTTGAAACCCTGCCCTACAAGCAGTTGGTACCCTAACACGGACTGAACCCGGGGCGCGCCGGCGCCCCGGTAACTCTGGTGGCCGTGGCCAAGATACCGGCCACGGCCAATTTTCTGTGTGCGCTGTGAGACCCTCCAACCCCCCTTTAAGAATGCGGATATTTCCCTCCTTAAAAATAGCTGTGGCAATCTCCTCATTCTTAAAGGGTGGGTCTGGGGGAATATCCGCCTGGGGTGGATATTTGTTGGCCGGCGGCCATGCTGCAAACACACCCCACCCACACCATCCCAATGCATACCCTGAAGCTTTGGAACTCCTTATCCCATTTCCGATGCGGGGAAGTTCTGAAGGAGGTCTGATGTGAACGCAAGCAACAAGAAGATTCTCGTCATCGGGGGCGGTATGAGCGGCCTCACTGCGGCTCTGGAAGCTGCGGAATCGGGAGCCCAGGTAGTCCTGGTGGAGAAATCCCCCTACTTGGGCGGCCGTGTGGCTCAGCTCAATAAATATTTCCCCAAGCTCTGCCCCCCCACCTGTGGTCTGGAGATTAATTTTAAACGGATCAAAAATAACCCAGACATTACCTTCTATACGCTCACCGAAGTCACCCAGATTACCGGGCAAGCCGGGGATTTTACGGTCACCTTGAATGTCAAGCCCCGCTATGTCAACGACAAGTGTGTGGCTTGCAACAAATGCGCCGAAGTCTGTCCGGTGGAACGGGTCAATGACTTCAATTATGGCTTGGATAATAACAAAGCCGCCTATCTGCCCTTTGACATGGCCTTCCCGTATCAATATGTCATCGATATGAGCGTCTGTTTGGGCGAGGCTTGTAAAAAATGCGTCAAAGCCTGTGAATACAACGCCATCGAGCTGGATATGGCTCCCCAGACAGTAACTGTGAATGTCGGGGCCATCGTGGTGGCCGGTGGCTGGAACCTCTATGACGCCAGCAAGATCGATAATCTGGGCTTTGGACAGGTGGCCAACGTCATTACCAACATGCAGATGGAACGTCTGGCTGCTCCCAATGGTCCTACCGGCGGGAAGATTCAACGCCCTTCCGATGGGGCCGAACCCAAGAGTGTGGCTTTTGTGCAGTGTGCCGGTTCCCGGGATGAGAATCACCTGCCCTATTGCTCTTATATCTGTTGCATGGCGTCATTAAAACAGGCTACTTACCTGTTGGATCAGGATCCCGAGGCCCAGGCCACGATCTTTTATATCGACATTCGCACGCCGGGCCGCTACGAACAGTTCTACTGGAAGGTGCGGGATCGGGAAAATGTGGAATTGATTCGCGGTAAAGTGGCCAAGATCAGCCAGGCTCCCGGCGATAAAGTGGAGGTAGTGGCGGAAGATACGGCTACCGGCAATAAAGTCCGGCGGGTCTTTGATCTGGTGGTCCTGGCTGCCGGTATGGAGCCCTCCACCAAAACCGACAAGATTCCGTTGGCGGTGAAATACACCGATGAAGGCTTTATTGACCCCACCGATCTGCCTGCCGGCATTTTCGCCGTGGGCAGTATGAAGAGTCCTCTGGACGTGGCCAAGTCTGTGCAGGACGGCACCGGCGCTGCCATCAAGGCTCTTCAGAGCTTGGTAGGGAGGTAACAGATGGAAGAAAGAAAATACGGTGTGTATATCTGCCAGGGGTGTGGCATTGCCGAGGCAGTGAAGCTGGAAGGCCTGGAAAAGGCGGCCAAGAAGAACGGCAAGATTCCCCACATCAAAAGCCACCCCATCCTCTGCAGCCCGGAAGGGTTGGAATTTTTAAAAGGTGATATGACTGCCGAGGGCATCAACTGTGCCGTTATCTGCGCCTGTTCCCCTCGGGTGAAATATGAAGAGTTCGATATCCCTGGCGCCCTGATTGAACGGGTCAACCTCCGGGAATTGGTGGCCTGGACCCACGAGCCCATGGCAGAGGAAACCCAACTCCTGGCCGAAGACTATGTGGTCATGGGCTGTGCCAAGATCAAAAAGGCCGATATTCCCGAGGGTGTGCCGGTGGAGATCGAACGGGCCATCCTGGTCATCGGCGGCGGCGTTACCGGTCTCACCGCTGCCCTGGAAGCCGCCAACCTGGGTCAGGAAGTCGTCTTGGTGGAAAAAGAAGCCGAGCTGGGCGGTCTGGGAGCTGGTCTCTTCCAGCAGACGCCCCGGTCCTATCCCTACCAAGAGCTGGAAGTGCCGGTGGTCTTCAGCAAGATCAAAGAAGTCCTGACCAACCCTAAGATCAAAGTCTTGACCAAATCTGAAGTGGTCCAGATCGATGGACAGCCGGGTCTGTATGACGTCACCATTAAGACCGACGGCAAGGAAAGCATCTATAAAATCGGGGCGGTGATCCTGGCGGCCGGGGCCAAACCCTACGATGCCACCAAATTGGGTCATCTGGGGTATGGCAAGTCCGATGATGTGGTCACCAACTGGGAATTGGAAAAGATTGCTGCCAACGGCAAGATCCTGCGGCCTTCCAACGGCAAGCCGGCCCAGAAAGTCGTCTTCATCCAGTGCGCCGGATCGGTGGATCCCGATCACCTGCCCTATTGCTCGGCTTTCTGCTGTGGCACCTCTCTGAAACAGGCCAAATACGTCCGGACCATGAACCCGGATGCCTTGGCCTATATCATTTATAAAAACATGCGGACCCTGGGCCAGAACGAATTGTTCTATAAACATGCCCAGAACGATGCCGGCATTTTATTGACCAAGGGTGATGTGACCGGCGTGGAAGTGGGCGATGACGGCAGCCTGGCTGTCATTGCCGAAAACACCCTCCTGGGCGACAAGATCAAACTAGAGGCTGATCTGGTAGTCTTGGCCACCGGCTTGGTCCCGGCCACCCTTGACAACCCGATCCTGAATCTGAATTACCGTCAGGGTCCGGGGCTCCCCGACTTGGAACTTTTCCAGGGTTTTGCCGACTCCAATTTCATCTGCTTCCAATATGAGACTCGCCGTACCGGCATTTATGCCGCAGGCGCAGTGCGTCAGCCCATGGACATGGCCACAGCTATGGAGGATGCGGCCGGTGCGGCCCTGAAGGCTTATCAATGCTTGGAACACACCGCCAAGGGTATTGCCGTCCATCCCCGGGCTTGGGATCAGACCTTCCCGGATCCCTTCATGCAGCGCTGCACCGCCTGTAAACGGTGTACTGAAGAATGTCCCTTCGGCGCCATTGAAGAGGATGAAAAAGGCACACCCTTCTATAAGATCAACCGCTGCCGCCGCTGCGGTACCTGTATGGGCGCCTGTCCGGAACGGATCGTCAGCTTCAAAGACTTCAGCGTGGACATCGTCGGCTCCATGATTAAAGCCATGGATGTGCCGGAGGAAGGAACCCGCATTGTCGCCTTTGTCTGTGAAAATGATGCCTATCCGGCCATCGACGCTGCGGCCCTGAACCGGCTGCAACTGCACTCGGCAGTGCGGTTCATCCCAGTGCGTTGTCTGGGTTCCTTTAACTTGGTATGGATCGCCGATGCCCTCTCCCGGGGTATTGATGGCATCTTGATCATGGGTTGCAAGTACGGCGACGATTATCAGTGCCATTTTGCCAAGGGCAGCGAGCTGGCCAACTACCGCATGGGCAAGCTGCAGGAAACCTTGGATCGTTTGGCGTTGGAAGCCGAACGGGCCCAATTTATGGAAGTAGCCATCTCCGATTTCGACAAGATCCCCAAAATGATTTAAGATTTCGTCGTCAGGGTCGAAGTAATCGGGCCGAACCCCTATAAGGAGTTCTAGGAGGATAATTCATGGCTGATGAAACGATCATCAAATCCGACCTGGAATTTGTCAAGCGCCTGCAGGAGTATGGCGGGGAATCTCTGAAGAAGTGCTATCAGTGTGCCACCTGCTCTGTAGTCTGCAATATCTCTCCGGATGATAAGCCGTATCCCCGTAAGGAAATGCTCATGGCGCAATGGGGTCTCAAAGACCAGATTGTCAAAGACCCCGATATCTGGGCCTGCCATTACTGCGGTGACTGCACCGCCTACTGCCCCCGGGGCGCCAATCCCGGGGAGGTGTTGGGGGCTATGCGGCAAGCCTGCATCGAGCACTATTCCTTTCCGAGCCAATTAGCTCGGATGGTCAGCCAGCCCAAGTTCTTGCCGGTCCTATTGGCCATCCCTGTGCTGGTAATCCTTTTTGTCATGAAACTGGTGGGGACGCTGGGCAATATTCCAGCCGGCACCATCAAATACTCCAATATGATGCCGCTGTTGGCCGTTGATGCCATCTTTATGGCCGCAGCCGGTTTCGCCGTTTTTGTCTTTGTCAATGGCGTGCGGCGTTACTGGAAAGACCTCAACGAAGGCGTGTCCCCGTGGAAGGTCAAACTTAGCAATAAAAGCGTGATGAGTGCCACCATCGAAGTGCTCAAAGAATTTATCGTCCACAAGCGCTTTAAAGAATGCGTCACCAACTATGCTCGGGCTACGTCCCACCTGCTCCTGGTGTTGGGCTTTATTGCCTTGGCCATCACCACCGCCTGGTCAGCCTACTATGAATGGGCTTCCAAATTCGGTTTGATTCCCCACAAGGAATCCCCGTTCAGCATCACCGAGCCCATTAAATGGGTGGCGCTGGTGGGCACGATCCTGCTGCTCTACGGCATTTATCTGATTTACCAGCAGCGGCAGGCCAAGGCCAACGGCGCCGGCTTCGGCGGCTACTTTGACTGGCTGCTGATCTGGGTAATCGTTGCCGTGGGCGTCACGGGGGCTTTGAGCTGGATCCTGCGTCTGGCTAACCTGGCTTCCCTGGCGTATCCCATGTATTTCCTCCATCTGGTGTCGGTTTTCTTCCTCTTCTTCTATGCGCCGTACACCAAGATGGCCCACCTGGTTTATCGGACCACCGCCCTGGTTTTTGCTAAGATGCAGGGTCGGGAATAACTAGGTAAAAACTTGCGGATAAAAAAGGCCGGTCCTCGCCTAGGGGGCCGGCTTTTTTCTATGGTCAGGCCGCGGAAATCCCCCAGGCCGGCGGAGAAACCGCTAAACAGGGCGAGTGCAAAGTATGAGGGAGAGAGAAAAAAGGCAGGGGGGAGCACAGCCCCTGCCCCCTGGACCTCATATTCTTTGGTGATTTGCAGAAAAATGATATATTAAAAGGAACTGGCAGCCTGAAGTCAACGGCTTCGGGCAGAAAGCTCAGTGTGAATTCTGGCAGGAGTAACCATTATGAAGAGTATGAAAGACGTCAGGCCGATTCAGATGGGCCTGAACAGCCGCTTTAAATTTAAATGCTACCCCGGTATCTCGTGTTTTACCGAATGCTGCGGTCGCATCGATATCGCCCTGACGCCGTATGATATTATCCGCATCAAACACCGCTTAGGAATGCGCTCTGATGAATTCCTGCGGACCTATACCCGCAGGGAGATTGATGAGAAGTCTGGTCTGCCCTTAGTTTATCTCCTTATGCCGGCGGAGAATAACTACAAGTGTGCTTTTGTCACGCCGGAAGGGTGTACCATTTACTCGGACCGTCCCTGCGCCTGCCGATATTATCCCATCGGCCAGGCCACCTTGCAACGGGAAGAGGGCCTTGCGGGCATTGAAGAGTTTTACTTCTTGATTAAAGAGCCGTACTGTAAGGGGCATGAAGAAGCCACGGAATGGACTGTGGCTTCCTGGCGGGTTGACCAGGAACCCGATCTTTACGATGAGATGAATCGGGAATGGAAAGCCATGATGTTGCGCCGGGACTCCAACGCGCGGCAAGCCATCGACGAGAAAAAACAGCAGCTATTTTATTTGGCCAGCTATGATCTGGATAATTTCCGGCGCTTTGTCTTTGAGAGTCGTTTCTTGGAAATCTTTGAGGTAGATCCGGAAACCCAGGCGGCCATACGGGAAGATGATGTAGCCCTCATGAAATTTGCCTTCAACTATCTGAAATATCTCTTAGTCATAGAACAGAGTATGAAGGTCAAAGAACAGCCGCAAACCGCCCAACCGGCGGCGTAAATCTTTAAAGCGGGAGGGTGGCGCCAAACCAAGCCATTTAGCCTGTTTTTCCCGAGAGCGCTTACCCTCCAACAATATACTTAGGGCCCTTAAACCCTTTTTCGTCCCGGTGGTATGACATTCGTGAAGAACGGACCAGGAAAGTCATTGCCTTCGATTCCCTGGAATTTGTGAAGCGGCTCAAGGCGGCCAACTGCAGCGAGGCCCAGCAGAGGCCATCCATGGTGGAGGCCGTTGTCGCCGTAATTACGGAGCAGTTGGCCACTCAAGCGGACCTGCAAGAGCTGCAGCGTGATCTAACGGCGGAAATTAATGAACTGCGCTGCCACATTGACGCTGGCCTGGAGGCCGGGCGCCAGGAGGCGAGATCTCAAAATGAGGCGCTCCGCTGTGACCTGGAAGGTCAGATCAAGGCCCTGCGCCAGGATCTGGAAAGTCAGATTAAGGCGCTGGGCCACGATCTAGATGGTGAGAATAAAACCATCCACCTATGGCCTTGGTGGCCGTGTTGGTGAATTTGCTTGAACCTGCCTCGGTGCTGCCGGGGCCACCTCAATTCTTAATCCTGACGTTTTTCCTCTTTTTTCCCTTCGCCCCAATGAATCCCCACTTTGATGTATGGCTTGGCCGAGGCCCGCTGGAGGTTCTGTTGGGCCGGTTCATAGTTCGGGTCGAGTTGCAGGGCCACGCGATAGTTGATCAAGGCTTCTTTGCGTTGCTCCCGGGTTTCGTATAAACCACCCAGAATATTAAAGGCCTCAGGGCGTTGGGGATTCACTAGCACCGCCTTGTGGGCATAAATAAAGGCAGTGCTGACCTTCTTCTGAGCGATATTTCTATGGGCCAGGGCGAGATATTCTTCGTAGGAAAAAGCTGGTGGTCCTTCTTGGGGCTGGGCCAACACCCGGCTGACGATCTCTCGTAATTCATATGGCTCAAAAGGTTTTTGCAGGAAATCCACCGCGCCCAATTGCATGGCCTCCAGGACTGCCTCCACCGTGCCATAAGCTGTAATGATAATAACACGGGTCCGGGGAAAGCGGGCGATCACTTGGCGGAGGACCGTCAGGCCATCCATGCCCGGCAGCCGCAGGTCCAGGAGCATGACGTCGTAGGTGGTTTCTGCCAATTTTTGGAGAGCCTCCTCCCCTTGGAAGACCGCCTCCACTTCCAAGCCAATGGCCTTTAAAGCCCCCATCAGGGTGAGGCGGATATTCCGTTCATCATCCACGATAAGCACACGTGCTTTAGCCATTGCTCACACTCTCCTTACGGATGTTAGCCAGGGGGAGGGTGAAGGTAAAGGTGCTGCCCTGCCCAGGCTCTGAGTCTACCCAGATAACCCCACGGTGAGCCCGAACGATCTCTCGGCTGATGGCCAGGCCCAGGCCGCTGCCGGCAGTCTCCCCCTGCTCAAGCCGGACAAACTTGTCAAAAATACGGGATTGCATCTCCCGGGGAATACCAGGGCCTGCATCCCGGACGGACAGATGGATCATCGAGCCGATTTGTTCTCCCCTTAGCTGAATGAGACCGCCCGGCGGGGTGTAG
>CAZARS010000020.1:8415-9625 GCA_964487625.1 uncultured Desulfobacca sp. | reverse complement strand
AGAGATTGACCAAGACCCAGACGATTTTCTGGGGATCAGCCAGCACTTCCGGCAGGTTTGCCGGCACATCCAAGGAGATTGTAATTCCTTTGGCTTCAGCCTGTTGGGCCATCAGAGTCCAGGCCTGGTGACTAAGGAAGGTGGGGGTTACGGCCTCAAAGGTCAGTTCTAACTTCCCGGCCTCAATCTTCGAGAGATCCAATAAATCATTGACCAGGGCCTTGAGACGTTGAAGTTCTTCATGACAAATGTCCAGCAGTTGCTTTTCCTGGTCATTGAGCTTGACGACCGCTGTTTCCCGCAGCATACCCAAGGACATGCCGATGCTGGTCAGGGGAGTGCGCAGCTCATGGGAGGCGGTCATGACAAACTCGCTCTTCAACCGGTCTAACTCTTTCAAGCGAGTAATATCCCTGAGGACGAGAACCGCGCCTGGTATAACCCCAGAACGGGACCGGATGGGCAAGATGGCAGTCTGATAATATTTCGTTGTCTCCCCTTGGGGGATGGACAGAATATCTTCACCCTCCAGAAAGTGCGCTACCTGTCCTGTGGCCAATGATTGTTTTAACGCCCCATAGAGGCGCTCATCTCGAATAATTTCCAGGATGTGTCTGCCCAAGGACTCGGCCACCTCCACCCCAAAAACGGCAGCAGCTGTGGGGTTAATATTATTGATGAAGAATTTTTCATCCACCACCACCAAACCATCATCCACACTCCGGATGATAGCGTCGCTTTTCTGTTTTTCTGCCACCAGCCGGTCAATATCAATTTCGTGGAAACTTCTTAAGGTTACGGTCATGCTGTTAAAGGCGGCGGCCAACAGGGCCAATTCATCCCGGCCCCGCACCGGCACCTGGACGTCATAGTTGCCTTGGGCAAGGGTCAAGGCCGCCTCTTTCAATTCCCTGACCGGTCGGGAGATGAGATGGGCCAACCCGAAACAGAAGGAAATACCTCCAAGGATCGTTAAGGCCCCTATGCCGGCAATAAACCAGACTGCCTGTTCCGCTAGGCGGCGGGCCCTTTTGCTGGCAGCAAACATTACCTCGTGATTCAGGTTGCGCAGTTTAAAACAAGCATCCCGTATCGTTCGGAACCGAGGGAGCACCTGATCATGGTAGGTGGCTGTGAGCTGCTCCAGATTATTCCGGCCGCCTAAGCGGAGCTGTTGGATTGCTTGGAGATAGAGGGTATATTGCTTTTC
>CAZARS010000020.1:4764-8405 GCA_964487625.1 uncultured Desulfobacca sp. | reverse complement strand
TGGCCGCTACAATTTCCTGTTCCCCCGGAATGGTGATATTGTCTTTGGCCCGTCCCAGCCACATGAGGAAATTAACCTCGCTGTGCCGCATCTCCTGCAGGCCCAGCTCAGGGAAATTCAATAACACCAGGAGCAGCCCGGAATCCTGGCGCTCGATATCGTTGATCATGTTTTCAGCTGCCAGGGTGCTTAGATAATTCTCCTGTAGGATGGCATCGGCGGCCCGGCCCAGGCGCAAGAGGAGAATAATGCTCAAGACGAGGATCAGGGCCACGAGGCTTAGGCTGGCGCCGAAGCCCAAGAGGATTTTGGCTCGCAAAGTCTGCATGGCCGGTTGCTGTATGTCCCCCTGTTGCCTGCTGTTTCTAATCGGTGTCCGAGACCGTCTTCGGAGGAGTGGCTATGAGGCCAGCTCCTGCAGTTTGGCCAGATGGTCTTCCCGGCCGATCATAACCAGGACATCGCTGGGTTTAATCACAAAGGTGGGGTCTGGCAGGAAAATAAAGCGCTCCGGCACCAGTTCCTTGACAGCCAGGACGAAGACCCCATATTTTTTCCGGAGCTCCAATTCCATGAGGGTCTTGCCGTAGAAGCTATTGGGCGGCGCCACATCCATGACCCGGTAGCCGGCTTCCAAGGGGATATAATCCAACAGGTTGGGATTGACGATCTGGGCCGCCAGCCGCCAGGCTGTTTCCCGCTCGGGGAAGATCACCTCCTGAACACCCAGAGAGTGCAGGATAGCGGCGTGGTCCTCACTCATCACCTTGGCCCGGATCATCTTGATACCGATCTTTTTTAAATGCAGGGTGCAAAGGATACTGGCCTCCAGGCTTTCCCCCAAACTGACCACCACTTCGTCAAAATCGCTGGTCACTACCTGTTTCAGGCTGGCATAATCCCGGGCGTCCACCACCAAGGCCCGTTGGACGTCGTCAGCAATGCTGTAGACCAGGTTTTCATCTCTGTCCAAGGCCAGCACTTCGCAATTTCTGGCCAGCTCCCGGGCCAACTCCATGCCGAATTGGCCTAAGCCAATGACACAGATATACTTTTTCTTTTTCATCCGATCATAATCCTGGCTTTGGGATACCGTATGCTAACATGCCGTTCCGGGATAATCCACATGGCCACTGTTAATGGACCCACCCGGCCGATAAACATGGTCAGAATAATCCACAGGCGGCCAACGACTGAGAGCTTTTCCGTGAGGCCGGTGGACAGGCCTACGGTGCCGAAGGCAGAGATCTGCTCAAAGATAACATCATGCAGGCCGATATCGGGATGGGTTTCGGTAAACAACAACAGGAAGATGCCCAGGATATTCCAGGCGGCGGCCAAGCGGATTAGGATAGTATTGCGCCAGAGAATTTCGGCGGGCACCTGCCGGCCGGCGATATTCACCTCTCGAAAGCCCCGCAACTTGGAGCGCATCTCCGCCAGCCAGATGGCAAAGGACGTGGTTTTGACCCCCCCGGCGCACGACCCCGGCGACCCGCCGATGAACATGAGAAAGACGATGATCAGAATGGTTCCCAAGGGGAGTGCCCCGCAGTTCACCGTATTAAATCCTGCAGTCCGGGCCGTGACTGATTGGAACAGGGCCCCCATCAGTTTCTCCCCCCAACCTGTTTCTTCGGCAGGGAGGCCGAACACGAGGATGGCCAGCGCCCCGCCGCTGATAAGAAAGATGGTCATGTTCCAGACGACTTTGGCATGGGTGGACAAGAGCCGCGGGGTCAGCCCCGTTTTTTTTCTCTCCACCTTAGCAGCGAGCCAACGCCAGGTCTCCAATAAGACTGCGTGGCCGAGGCCGCCAGTGATGATCAGGAGCATGATGATGACCAAGATGACCGGATTATCCCGGATATCCATGAGATTATTTTTATAAATGGAAAAGCCGGCATTGCAGAAAGCGGAGATGGCGTGGAAAACGGCGCTATAGAGCGACTGGCCCAGGTTGCCGGTTCGGACCAGCAGGGCCAGAGCAATGATGACCATTCCCACCGCCTCGATGATTGCCGTGGTCAATAAGATGCGATAAAACTGGCGGCGAAAGTCTGAACCGATATCCTGTTGGAAGAATGAGTCATGGAGCACCATCTGCGATTGCAGCGACAGGCGCCGTCCGAGCATCTGGAAGGTCAGGGCGGCGAAGGTCATGACGCCCAAGCCCCCGGTCTGGATCAGCAGCAAGATGATGATCTGGCCGAAGTGCGTGTAGACCGAGCCGGTATCCACGACTACCAGACCGGTGACACAGACGGCGGAAGTGGCTGTAAACAGGGCCGTCAGATAACTCACCTGCCCGGCTTGATGGGCCCAAGGAAGCCACAAGAGCATGGACCCCACGAAAATCACGCCCGCAAAGCCGCCGATCAGCAGAAATTGGGGTGATTTCAGAAAGGGCAGGACCTTTTTCAGCAAGGCATTCTTGGTTTGCGAGGATGATGAGAATACGTTCATGCAGACCTTGCTTCCGGCTCGGTGGTCAAGGATTTACTGGCAGGGTCATTTGCCCCTTAAATTTCCACCTGGCTGCCCAATTCCACCACCCGGCCCGGGGGGATGCCGAAAAAGGTGGAAACGTTCCAGGCATTGCGGCTCAGGAAGGCAAACAGGGCCTTGCGCCAAGCCGCCATTTTGGTGGGACCGGTGGTGAGCAGAGATTCTCGGCCAAGATAAAATGAGGTGGCATAGATATCGATTTCCAGGCCGCGCTCATTGAGCAAATCAATGACCTCCGGCACGTGAGGCGTCTCCATGAAGCCATAGGAGGCTATGACTCGATAAAACCCCTCTCCTTTTTCAGTGACTTCCAACCGATTTTCCGGGGCTACATAGGGCGTATCGGTGGTGATCATGGAAAGGATGAAAACCCGTTCCGGCAGGGCATCGGTGTGTTTCAACAGGTGCAGCAGGACAATGGGCGTGCCCGCGGGGGAGACGGACAGGAAGAAGGCGGTGCCGGGGGTGCGCACCAGTTTGTAGGTGGCAATGTCATACATCAGGACATCCAGCGGCACCTGTGCTTCTTCAAAACGCTTGCGCAAGGCGGCCCGACCGTCCCGCCAGGTAACCATGACGGTGAACAGAACGATGGCGACGCTGACGGCAAACCAGCCGCCGTCGATAACTTTCAGCAGATTGGCGCTGAAAAAGGAGAAGTCGAAAAAGAAGAAGGTGGCTGCCAGGGGCAGGGCCTGCCAGAGGGGCCAGTTCCAGTTGTGACGGCAGATATAGAAATAAATAATGGTGCTGATACACATGGTGCCGGTGACGGCGATACCGTAGGCTGCGGCCAACCGGCTGGATTCCTTAAACGTCAGTGCCAGGCCCAGACAGCCGATCATCATGACGCTGTTGATCCAGGGGAGGTAAATTTGCCCCTTGGTCTCCCCGGAAGTGTGAATGATGCGCAGGCGGGGGGCATAACCGATCTGGATGGCCTGCTGCATGAGGGAAAAGACCCCGGAGATCATGGCCTGGGAGGCAATTACCGTGGCGGTGGTGGCCAGGGCCACCATGGGGTAGAGGAGAAAGCGGGGCACCAGACCATAGAACGGGTGCACCGCGGCCTGGGGCTGCTCCAAGAGGAGGGCTGTTTGACCCAGGTAATTGAGCAACAGGGAGGGAAACAC
>CAZARS010000020.1:0-4747 GCA_964487625.1 uncultured Desulfobacca sp. | reverse complement strand
TGAGAAGCGGATAGGACCCCGGCCAAAATGGCCCATGTCGGCATACAAGGCCTCGCAGCCAGTGATGCACAGGACCACAGCGCCCAAAACGAGCACTCCGTGCAAGCGGTTCTCAAGAAAAAAATTGACGGCGTGGCGGGGGTCAAAGGATTGCAGGATGATGGGCGTGCGGATTATCTGCGCCAGACCCAGGGCGGCCAGAGACAGAAACCAAATAATCATGATGGGGCCAAAAACTTTGCCGATGCGCTCCGTGCCTTTACTCTGCACCAGAAACAGCCCCAAAAGAACGCCGCAGGCCAGGGGCAGGACAAAAGGTTCGGCCGCATGGGTAGCCACATTCAGACCTTCAATGGCCGAGAGCACTGAGATAACCGGGGTGATGAGGCCTTCGCCGCAGAGCAGGGCAGCGCCGAAGATGGCCAACAGCATGAGGCGGTTGAGTACTTTGGGATGCACCCGCTCCCGGCCTTTGCTCAGAAAAAGGGCCGCCAGGGCGTAAATCCCACCCTCGCCATGGTTGTCGGCCCGCAGGATGAAGATGACATATTTTACCGTGACCACCATGGTCAAAGACCAGAAAATCAAGGACATGACCCCCAGAATGTTGCTGGTGCTGATGGTCATGGCATGAGGGCCATGAAAACATTCCTTGACGGTGTATAACGGGCTGGTGCCAATGTCGCCATAGACCACCCCGAGGGCCCCCAAGGCTAAGAGCAGTTTCTTAGAAGGGGCGGATTGCGCTTTGGGCTCGGTCTGCAATGGAGAAGTAGGCGGAGGTGGTGCGGATTGAGGCGAGGCTTCGGCCTCGGAAGTGGAAGACGAACTCATACTCCCCCTCCAAACTCTGATTCCAGGAGGTTAGGCCTCCGGGCATGGAGTCCGGAAGGTCTTTCCCCATCGACGCCTACGAGGTTAGCTGCAGGGCTCGGACCGATGAGGTTGTCCTACTCCAGACGGCGATGCGCCCCAAATACCCGGGTCCCCCGTTCCCACGGCAGTGGAATTCGGCTTATCACCAAGTTTAGGTTATTTTTGCCCGGGCGGCAAGATGCCAACGCTATAATCCTCCGGAAAGCCCTCAGTTATTTTACATTACTTATTATTTTTTTGGCGTTCAGGTATGGGCCGGCGGCAGGTTACCCCGCGCCGTGGCGAGAGCCAGCTGGCCAGGGCCGATAACGGATATCAAATTGGCATCTGGGAAACAGCTTGGGCAGACGCATGAGATGGTAAATCATGACTCCCACCGCCATCCTATCCAACCAGGAGGACATGGGCCAACCGAACTGCACTGCAATTCGCCGGTCCGGAAACTCGTATTCAACAACTTTCAAGATGGCCACGATACGATTATAGAGGCCGCCTTGACGTAAAGGAAAGCGAAAATGATTGGGAGCCATTTTCTGGGGAATGCCCTCTCGCGGGGCATAAAACGTGATAAAAACTTCGTTATCCTGTACTGAGGCGATAGCCTCCTCCCAAGGCCGGCGAAAAATCAGGCGGATCTCGGGTTGGCTCGTCTGTGCCAGATAAATTATCATGGCCATTTCGCTGTCGGCTTGGACAATTTCCCGGATTTCCGGTGCTCTGGTCCGGGCCAGCAGGAGACCTGCAAATAACACCATGCCGGTAACGCCAGCCCAGAGCAAGGTGCCATGCCATTTCATCCCAGCCAAGAAGAAAAAGCAGCTGATAAAAATTATCCACATAATTAGGGTTACCAACCGGTTGGTGAAGAACTGGATTTCCACCGTTCCCATGAAATATCGGTAAACCAGCAACGATCCCATGTTAATACAAAAGCTGGCAATCAGGCCCAAGGCGTACATATCGGCCAGAATTGACTGGGTGCCGGCCGTGATGACGATAATCGCTGAGAAAAATAAGGCATTCATCAAGTGGACCCGGTAAAGGGACTGCCGCCGGTTAGTGGCGATGAGCCAATGGAAGCCATAGCGATGGGCCACCCGTTCAATGAGTTCGCTGGAGGCCACAAAAGCCGTATTCACCGCCATGATCAAGGTGAAGCTAGCCAAGACGGCCACTGCGCCTCCAAAAGGATAGCCGTTTATCAACGTGGCGTAGAACGTTATGAGGTCGCCTTCATGTTCGGCAAAATTGATGGGTGCAGACAGAGCCAAGGCCGCCACCGTGGGGGTGACGATGCCTACGGTGAGGGCCAGGAACCAATAAGCTTTGCTGATCTCCCGCCAACTGCGCACTAATCCTGCGGTTTGGAGGACAGACTCCACCCCGGAATAGGCCAAGATACAGCTGGCCACGGAAGCGATGAAGAGATGATACCCTCCGAACCAGGTGCCGCCGGCGTGCAACCGTTCATGGGCGGCAATCACAGCTTCCCGCAGCCGGGCCAGCGCCGGGGCGTCCAAGGCCAAGATGCCAGAGGCAATGAGATTGATGAAAATGAAGGTTGCGGCGATGAAAATGGCGAAGACAAAGCGGGCATTTTCCTTTATGCCTATGATATTAAGCCCCGCCACAGCCCAGATGATGATCAGGATGAGAGCCATTTTGGTGGTATGGCTTGCCGAAAAAAAGGAGGCGGCGTTCTCCACGGCACTGACCGCCGAGATGCAGGCGGTGAGGATATAATCCACCATGATGGAAGAAATGGCGATGAAAGAGACAGTGGGGCCCAAGACCAGGTAGGAGAAGGAATATACACCGCCGCCGATAAGACCATGATGTTCAAGAATATTGGCAATCTCCACCAAACGGGTGGTCATGTAATGGATGAAAAGGGCAGTAAATGCAATGAAAACAATAGCGCTGATGCCGATAAACCGATACGCCTCGGCCGGGGCGTAAAAGACTGAAGTAAGTTCGTCCATCAGGGTAATAATCGCCACGGAGAGGTAGGTCAGCCACCAACGGCCGTTTCGATAATAGGAGAGGAGCCCTTGCTGCCGGACTAAATAAAGAAAAAGAATACCCAGCACCAGATTGAGAACTACCAGGATGATAACCTTCATTTTTTACCAATCCTTTGACAGCTCTGCTTTTTGCCATCAGGGAGAGCAAATGCCGTATGGGCAAAAAAAAACCGCTGGCAAAGGCCGCGGTCATAGTGCCGGAGCGGTTGCCCTTCCAAATGCCTACGAGGTTAGCTGTCGGGCTCGGGCTTGGAAGTGCCCTATCCGCTCTGGAATTCGCCCCAAAAACCTGGGTCCCCCGCACCCAACCCCTAGGGTTGAGTTTCGGCTGCATATATTTGTCTAAATGTAACTCTGGAGGCCAGATTGTCAACTCTAAATTGTGACCCAGCCGGTCCGATGTCGTTCACCGGCCTGAGTAAAGAGCATCGCTTAGTATTTCTCTTAAAAGGACTTTTCTTAATAATCATATTGAATTGAGGATAATAATTCCGTAAGGGCCATTGGTATGTTTATACAGATGGATAAGCACAACCTCGACCTAGCTCCCGGTGCGGTGGAGCGAGCCCATGGCTGCTTGGTGGGGCAACTGGCCGGGGATGCCTTGAGCAGTCTGGTAGAATTTCGGAGTCTGAAAGATAACAGCAGAGATTATCCCAACGGCGTGCGGTGGCTGCATGACGGCGGGACCTGGGGGACTATCTCCGGGCAACCAACCGATGATTCGGGGTTGGCCTTAGGCAATGGCAGGAGGAACTGCGGCAGTGCCGCCCGCCGGCCGCCGGCGATCTCCGGGTGCGCCATCCCTGGCCGCCCGCTTATCGGCCAGTGGCTGCCCCTCCTGTTGGCCGCGCCGTTATTGGCCCTTATGGGAGGAGAAGACTTAGCAGTCTCCCACTCCTGAGTTATGGGTGGATACAGCCCTGCCGGCCATGATTACCCACCACGATGCCGGGGCTATGGCCGCCTGTCTATCCTTCGTCAAGATATTGCGGGCCCTCCTGAGCATGACCCAGCCGCCGGAGCCGACTTGGTGGCCATGCCCCTTAGTGGCAGTGAGCCGCTATCTGGCAGAAGGGGAAGGTTGTTCACAGAGTTAGCCCGCGGCAAATTTCTGTGGGCCCCTCTGGCTATTTGTGAAGGAGAAGTTGGAGGCTACCTCTGCCCAAGGGGGGGTGCCTAAAGTAGATTAAGCAAAAATTTTGGCGGCGCCCAACTCCGCCCGTTTATTGACTTGGATAACGCAAAAGACTCTTAGGCTGCCAGGCGCCGTTTCAGTTCAGTCAGATCGCTTTCCAGACGGGTTACCCGTTCTTCTATCTTTTGGAACTCGTTTCGGGGCACGATGGCGCCGATGAGGTTATCCAGGCGCTGATTATTCCCATCCAGGCGCCTAGTCAACTCTTCCCGTACTGAGTCGATGCGTCGGTTGGTTTCGTCAATGCGTCCGGACAATTCGTCTCGGACGTTTTCGATGCGTGCGGTCAATTTTTCCCGGACGGCGTCGATGCGGCCATTAGTATCATCGAGGCGTGCGGTTAACTCTTCCCGTACCGAGTCGATGCGCCGGTTGGTTTCGTCAATGCGTCCGGACAATTCGTCTCGGACATTTTCGATACGTGCGGTTAACTCTTCCCGTACCGAGTCGATGCGCCGGTTGGTTTCGTCAATGCGTCCGGACAATTCGTCTCGGACATTTTCGATACGTGCGGTTAACTCTTCCCGTACCGAGTCGATGCGCCGGTTGGTTTCGTCAATGCGTCCGGACAATTCGTCTCGGACATTTTCGATACGTGCGGTTAACTCTTCCCGTACCGAGTCGATGCGCCGGTTGGTTTCGTCAATGC
>CAZARS010000019.1:18888-29742 GCA_964487625.1 uncultured Desulfobacca sp. | reverse complement strand
TGGAAAAACTGCTTCACAAAGCCCACCCGCTGCTCATCAAAGAGTTGCCGCAAGCGGGGTTCCAGGTCCGCAAAGGAGGCAGAGGCGAGGGCCACAAATTCATCCCGTGGCTGGCCCGTTAGGACGGTCAGGTCCCAAGGCTGCTGGTTGGTCCCGGACGGGGCCCACAGCGCCGCTTCGACGATCCTCTCCAGGACATCCCGGGGCACCGGATCGGGTTTGTAGAGGCGGTGACTACGGCGATTTTTTATGGCTTCATACAAATCCATGGTGATCCTCCTTGGCCTGTCGGCAGCATTAGACCCAACGCTTGGTCGGGCAGGGGAGGGCGGGCCAGCGGAGCACCGCCCAGCCAACCTCCCTCTGTTTGCCTCCCAGATGTGTGGGTTTTTTCCCGGTTGTTGGCAGGCGGGTATTAAGCCCCCATCCTTGCTAAGTACCTTAAACCTCTTGCCTCTGACTGGTATGGTATCCCCTCGCTGAGGTTCGGGGCTTTATCAGCGGGTTCCCTTAGGCTTATGCCCCCCGCCCCTTTAACTTTCCCGGAGCAACTGCTGCACCCGGTGGACCTGAGCTAGAAGACCGGGTTGCAGGGCGTCCAGCAACACAATTGTTACTCCTGCTCCCGCCAGGAGCCCCAGGCAGGTGGCCTCCAACTCCAGGGGGAAGAGTTGCCGACGGCCGCTCCGGAGGTTGGACAGCCCGATCATGGTCCGGGCCGGTTCGCCAAAGACCGCACCGGCGGCCAGGAGGCGAATGGTCTGGATGGCGGCACTGGTCTGATAATAAACATCCGGCCAGCTCAGATTGGGCAGGACCGGGTCGTAAATGAGCTGTTCGGCCGGGATCCCAGCCGCCAAGGCTGAGGCCTGCAAGCGGCTAGCCAGGGTGAGTTTCTCCTCCAGGGTCGGGGCCGGCATGGACCGTTCATCCAATAACAAGAGGACCAGGTCCGTTCGGGCGGCTGCTGCCAGCGGCAAGAGGTGCGTTAGTTTGTCCTCTTCCAGGGTCAAAGCATTGAGAATGGGCGGCTGCTGGCAAACTGCCAGCCCCTGGGCCAAAACCCGAGGGTTGGGGCTATCCAGGATGAGGCGGGTGTTGCTGACCTCCTGCACCGTCTCCACCAGGAAGGCCATGCGGTCCTCGTGGCGGGGTGAGAGATAGCCCGGGTTGAGGTCAATGAGGTCGACTCCCACCTGATCCAACCGGCGTACCAGCTCCTGGAGCGGCCCTTTGGCCAGATCCTGCAGGGCCGAGGCCACCACCGGATTGAGGGCATTGAGATTATCTGCGGCGATCAACATCAGAGGGGCACAGGTGGCCTGGTTCACTCCTTTCCTGGGTAACCATACCTTATCATGGCTGTATGGCGTTGACAAGAAAATCGGGGTTAAACGCCCGAAGAAAGAGATAGAGTCCTGCGCCGAATCAGTCAGATAACCGCACTAGGGGAGCGGAAATGACACAAGTTTGTGTCTTGCCGGATACATTTACTAGCCAGCGCTAAGGCTTAAGAACTCTTGGTTAGAAACTATTCTCCCATGCTAAGAAACATTTGGCATTTTAAGAAAAACCAAGTAAACTGAGGCAACTGCTGGGTTACCGCTTTATCGGCACGGCAGCTGGATTCCCCTGCCAGGCCACCTCCTTTGGACGTCCTTGGCCAAGTGATGGAGTAACTCTTCGCAAACCTTACTTTTTAACAACCATTGCTGCGGTGTGGGAACTTCCCATGTGGACCCAGGTTAATGAAGGAGCAGACTTTCAGCAAATTAAGCTTCTTGATGTAGCTGATGACGACCTTACCTTTGTGGTCAGCTATGGGTATGATTTGGCCCCCCTGCGAACCTCGATGGCTGCGCTCGGGTTGGTGCAACCCTTGCTGATGCGCCGGCGACGAGATGGCCGCTGGCACATCATCGCAGGATGGCAGAGGTTTCTGGTGGCAAGGCAGCTTGGCTGGACCACGGTCCCGGCGTTGGTAGTGCCGCCCGAGACGCCCGACTCGTGGTGCCTCCTGGCCTCCCTCCACGCCAATGCCCGGGGACGCGGCTTCAACCCTTGGGAGGCGGCCCAGATGATTCGACGGCTGCTGGAGCATTTCCCCCCAGAGGTGATCATCCGGGAGCATCTCCCCCTCTTGGGTCTGCCGCCAGCCCGGCCCCTCTTGGAAAAATACCAAGCCTTGCTGAACCTGGAAGAACCCTGGTGGCCTCTGCTGGCCACTCAGCGGCTGACCGTGGAGGCGGGTGCCCGCCTGGCCCATTGGCCGGTAGCGGACCGGGAGGCCCTGTTAGCCTGGTGGACGCGCCTCCCCCTGAGCCACAGCAAACAATTGGAGCTTTTGGAGTATCTCATTACCCTCAGCCGCCGTCATGGCACCAGCCCCGCCCAGGAACTGGCCCAGCCGGAAATAAGCGCCATCCTCCACAACCCGGCCCTGCCCCCGGCTGCCCAGGACCGGCTTCTTTTCGCAGCACTCCGGCGCCGGTGCTTTCCCCGGTTGAGCTCCGCCCGCCAGGCTGCGCAAGAGAATCTCCAAGCCTTGGGCCTGAGCCAATATCCCCATATCCGCCTGCAGCCCGCGCCAGCCTTTGAGGACCCTACCTGGCGCCTGGAGGTGCGCTTCCAATCGCCCGCAGATCTGGCCCGCCACCTCCAGTATCTGCAGACTCTCCTCAACCGCCCGGAGCTGGCAAACCTCTGCCAGATCTAATACCAAAATGAAATCAAAAAGTTTCCTAGCCCTCTCCCCTCAGTGTGGGGAAAGGAAAAAAGGAGTAAATCGCACCTGGTGGGCAACTCGGAAAAAGGTGATACGGGTCCCTCTGAGCGGACCGTCGGCAAGGCTGCGCCCCCAGCCTGCCCCTTTTTTCCCCTTGAGCCGGAAAATCTCTCGACAAAAAAGTCCCAGGCAGTAAAATACTGCCAAGCAGATAGTATTAATTTCATTATCAAGACACCAACCGGCAACTTTAGGCCGGTTTCAACCAACCAGTAAGCAGCGAAAGGAAGGCAGCTTATGGAATGCCAGACCGTGGAAGATGTTTTTCGGATTGTCAAGGATCGACAGATTAGTTTTATTCAGATCTGGTTTACTGACATTTTGGGGATGTTAAAGAGTTTTTCCATCCGGCCTTCGGAGTTGGCCGAGGCCATGACTGAAGGCATGGGGTTTGACGGCTCCTCCATCGAAGGTTTCTCCCGCATTGAGGAGAGCGACATGGTGGCCAAACCCGACCCCACCACTTTTCAGATCCTCCCCTGGCGGCCGGATGACCAGCCGGTAGCCCGCATGTTCTGTGATATTATGCAGCCGGACGGCACTCACTACCCCGGCGATCCCCGCTATGCCTTAAAACGCATGTTGGCCAAGGCCGCGGCCCAAGGCTATACTTTCTATGCTGGCCCGGAGCTGGAGTATTTTTATTTCGCCAACAATGAAAGTACCACGATCCTGGACAAGGCTGGCTACTTTGACACCACACCGTTGGACCGGGGCAACGACTACCGCCGGGAGACCATCTTTGCTCTGGAAAAAATGGGCATTCGGGTAGAGTATTCCCACCATGAAGTGGCCTATTCGCAACACGAGATCGACCTGCGCTACGACGAAGGGCTGCGCATGGCCGACAAGACCATGACCTACCGGGTGGCGGTTAAGGAGATTGCCCGGCGGCACGGCGTCTATGCCACCTTCATGCCCAAACCCATTTTCGGCATCAATGGCAGCGGCATGCATACCCACCAATCCCTTTTCCAGGGGACCAAGAACGCCTTTTATGATGCCGACGCTGAGTACAATCTCTCGCACGTCGCCAAGTGTTACATCGCTGGCATCCTGCGGCATACCCGGGAGATCACCGGCATCTGTAACCAATGGGTGAACTCTTATAAACGCCTGGTGCCGGGTTATGAAGCGCCGGTTTACATTGCCTGGGCCCGGCGCAACCGCTCGGCTCTGGTGCGGGTGCCCATGTACAAACCCGGCAAGGAGGCGGCGACCCGCATAGAGTATCGGGCTCCTGACCCGGCCTGCAACCCCTACCTAGCCTTTGCCGTCATGCTGGCCGCCGGCCTTAAAGGCATTGAAGAGAACTACCCCCTGCCCGAGCCGGTGGAGGTGGATATCTATCACCTTTCCCCGGCGGAACGGGAGCGTTTGGGCATTAAATCATTGCCCGGCAGTCTCTATGAGGCCATTGAGGAAGTGGAAAACAGTGCCTTAGTGCGGGAGGCTTTGGGCGAGCATATCTTTACGAAATTCCTGGAAAATAAGAAGATAGAATGGGATCAGTACCGGATGCATGTCAGCGATTACGAGATTGAGCGCTATCTCCCCATTCTATAAGGGTTGGCGAGCGCTCGGCCGCATCCACGAAAAAAGGCGTAATCCGCAGTGATTACGCCTTGATGTTGCTGTGGTTGGTGCCGAAGGCGGGATTTGAACCCGCACGGGTCTCCCCACCACCCCCTCAAGATGGCGTGTCTACCAGATTCCACCACTTCGGCATACTGCTGGTTATTTGCTTCCGGGCTGCCCGGCCGGCTGTTCCACGGGGGCCGGCGACGTGGCGCCACGCATGACTGATTGGCCGCCCCGTTGGCCGATGAAGGTTAAGGCCAGAGACGTGACCATGAAGAGGATGGCCGCCCCGGCAGTTAATTTGGCCAAGAAGGGGGTTGCCCCGGTACTTCCGAAAAAGGTCTGGCTGGAGCCGCCAAAGGCCGCACCGATACCCGCCCCGCGCCCGGTCTGGAGCAGGACGATGAGAATTAACGCCAAACAGACGATTACGTGGACAATGGTTATCATGGCTGTCATAAATAAATATATCCTAACTCTCAGGTCAAGACAAGCTTCCCCGTGAAAAATTTTTCTGTTTACCGCCCATGACGAGCGTTTCTTGGCCCAACCGAGAGTCGTTACGCCCCTAAAGCCACGATTGGCAGGAACGACTCGGCCTTGAGGGACGCCCCACCCACTAGGGCGCCGTCAATATCCGGTGCGGCCATGAGGTCCTTGATATTATCAGGGGTAACGCTGCCGCCGTAGAGGAGGCGCAGGGCAGTGGCGACGGTACTGCCCACCTGATCCTGGATCCACTGCCGGATAAACTGATGGACTTCCTGGGCTTGGGCCGGGGTGGCGGTGCGGCCGGTGCCGATGGCCCAGACCGGCTCATAGGCCAGGACCAAGCGGCCCACCTCGGCTGGACCCAACCCCAGGAGGCCGTTGCTAAGTTGTGAGGCAATCACCGCCAAGGTCTCCAAGGCTTCCCGTTGGGCCAAGGTTTCGCCGATGCAGACGATGGGGGTCAGCTCCGCCTGGAAGGCCGCCTTGATCTTTTTGTTGACGGTCTCATCGGTCTCCCCGAAGTATTGGCGGCGCTCCGAATGCCCGATGATAACGTATTGGCAGCCGGCGTCTTTCAGCATCAGGGGGGAGATGGCCCCCGTGTAGGCCCCTTGTTTTTCCCAGAAGGTATCCTGGGCGGCCAAGGCGATAGGCGAGCCGTGGATTTCTTTGGCGACCGCAGTCAACGCCGTGAAGGGCGGGGCCAAGACCACGTCCGCGGCCAACGGTGTGGGCAGGCCCCGGCGGATATCCCGGGCCAGAGCCTGGGCCTCGGCCAACGTCTTGTGCATCTTCCAATTACCGGCCACCAGGGGTTTGCGAGTCGTGGTCATGGTCTCACCCCACTTCCGGATGTTTGGCATACCACTCTTCCAGGACCTGAATACCCGGCAATTTTTTGCCCTCCAAGAGTTCCAAGAAAGCCCCACCGCCGGTGGAGATATAGGAAATCTTATTGGCCTCACCGGCCGCGTGGATGGCCACGTCGGTATCCCCACCGCCCACTATGGTCTCGGCAAAGGAGTTGGCCACATGATGCACCATGGCCATAGTGCCCCGGCTAAAGGCATCGATTTCAAAGGCCCCCATAGGGCCGTTCCAGATAATGGTGCGGGCATCCTGGATGGCTTCATTGAAGAGGGTGATGGTGGCGGGTCCGATATCGGCAATGAGCCAATCTTCCGGGACTTCCTGGATGGGGACGATCTTGCTCTCGGCCCGGCCATCCAGGCTGGGGGCCACGATACAATCCACCGGGAGGTAGAACTTGACCTTTTTGGCCACCGCAGTGGACATGAGCTCCTTGGCGGTGTCAATGAGGCTATCATCCACCAAGGACTTGCCCACATAGTAGCCCATGGCTTTGAAAAAAGTGTTGGCCATGGCGCCGCCGATGATCATCTTATCCACATGTTGCAAGAGATTGAGGAGGGCCGTGAGTTTGCTGGAGATCTTGGCGCCCCCGATGATGGCCACCAACGGCCGGGCGGGATCCTCCATGGCCCGATGGAAGTAGCGGATTTCATCCCGCAGCAGGAAACCGGCTACGGCTAGAGGCGCAAACTGCACCACGGCATGGACCGAGGCATGGGCGCGATGCCCCACCGCAAAGGCATCGTTGACGTAGACGTCCACACCCTCCATGAGCTGGCGGGCAAACTCCGGATCGTTCTTGGTTTCCCCGGGATGAAACCGTAGGTTTTCCAATAAGAGGACATCCCCGGGCTGCAGTGCGGCCTTCATTTTCTGAACCTCCGGCCCGATGCAGTCCGGGGCAAATTGTACGGTTTTTTTGAGAAAACGGCCCAGACGCCGGGCTACGGGCGCCAGGGACATCTTCGGGTCCACCCCTTTGGGCCGTCCCAGGTGGGAGGCCAGGATGATGGCATGTTCATCCAGACAGTGATTGATGGTGGGCAGGACCGCCCGGATGCGGCTATCATCGGTAATCTGCTGGTTCTGATCCAAGGGCACATTGAAATCCACCCGGATAAAAACTGTCTTTTCGCGGATATCGACATCTTCCAGATACTTGACCTTCACCCCGACCTCCTTTGCCGTCTTTACGAATCCAGGCGCTGCCCCATGAAGGCGGCCAGATCGATCAGGCGAGCCGAAAACCCCATTTCGTTATCATACCAGGCCATGACCTTGACCATGTTGCCTTGCATGACTGCCGTCAAAGGAGCATCGACGCTGGCCGAATACTGGCAGCCGTTGTAATCGCTGGAGACCAAGGGCAGCTTCACGACTTGCAAGATACCTTGCAATTCCCCAGATGCGGCCTGCTCCAGAGCCTCGTTGACCTCTTCTCCGGTGGTGGCCTTCCGGACAATGGCGTTGAAATCCACCAACGAGACGTTGGCGGTGGGCACCCGGACCGACAGGCCATCCAGCTTACCTTTCAACTCTGGCAAGACCTCAGCCACGGCCTTGGCGGCCCCGGTGCTGGTGGGCACCATGGACAGGGCTGCGGCCCGGGCTCGCCGGGGATCCTGATGCGTGCCATCCAAGAGGCGTTGGTCCATGGTATAGGAATGCACCGTGGTCATGAGGCCATACTCTACGCCAAAGGCCTGGTGTAGGACTTTAACCACGGGGGCCAGACAATTGGTGGTACACGAGGCATTGGAGACAATCGTATGTTGGGCCGGATCATAGGTCTGATGGTTGACCCCCATGACAAAGGTGGCGTCCAACTTCTTGCCCGGCGCCCCCACGATGACCTTTTTGGCTCCTGCCGTTAAATGCCCCTCATTGGAGGCCCGGTCCCGGAAGACCCCGGTGGATTCCAAGACGATGTCCACCTTAAGATCCTTCCAAGGTAGTTTGCGGGGATCATCCATGCGGGTGAGATGGACCTCTTGGCCGTTGATGACCAGGCTGTCTGCCTTGGCCTCCACTGTCCCTGGAAAAGTCCCGTGCACGGAATCAAAACGGAATAATAAGGCCGCAGAGTTGGTATCCCCACGGCTGTTGATGGCTACCAGTTCCACATCCTGGCGGCCGGAAAAGATGATACGCGCCAGGCAGCGACCGATGCGTCCGAAGCCATTGATGGCCACACGTACGGGCATAGATACTTCTCCTTTCCCTGGGTGGGGCGGCAGCTCACTGGCACAGCCGCCCCCCCTAAACACTTATCGTTCTTAATGTTAAAATACCCAAACGCTGCCGTCAATCTTTTTCGGGGTACCGCCGGAGAAATAACATCTTTATATTCCAGTTATTTTTATAAATAAGCCTTTTCCTCGAGCCCTAAATCAGGGCATACTTGATGCAAGCTACCAGCGGCGCCGCTTGAGGTTAAGGAGAATACTCTGTTCCCTGCTTAGCTCGCGATGGCAACCGGTGTGGCCATGGGCTGAGCTGCCCCACCCATTTCCGCCCTGGCCTTCCTGGCGCCGTCCGTGGCGCCGCGGGGTTGGGTCTCGGCAAAATTTCAACTATTTTTTTTGTTGACAAATTTTGGCCTTTGGCCTATATTAGCGCCAAGCAGTGAATAGTTCGGCAGTATGTACCTGATGCCGCCAAAGGAAGGGGGGAGAGATTAACTTACCGTAAACAAAAGCAGTAGCGTTTTTTAACCTGAAGGGGAAAAAGGTTAATCATCACATCAATTAAGGGGGGAACAATGAAAAAGACATGGTTACTTGTCTTGGCGGTGGCAGTGCTCGTCTGCCTGCCCTTGACCGCCCAGGCCAAAACCGAGTTTGAGTTGGGCGGCTATATCCGCTTGGACGGCATCTGGAACTCCAAGCAGGGTATCGGCCACACGCTGGCTGCCTATGTGGCGAGGGACAACGTTCTCGACGCCAACCATGGCCGTTTCCAGATGAACGCCAATGCCACCCGCTTCAATTTCACACTCAAAGGCCCGGAACTGTGGGGTGGTAAGGTAACGGGCTTCATCGAAGTGGATTTTGACGGCGGCGACGGCACGAATGTTGCTCGTAATGCAGCCGGGGCTCAGACCAGCTGGGTAGCAGCAAACGAGTCGTCTTTTAACCAAGCCAAGCTGCGTTTGCGTCACGCCATGTTCAAGATCGCCTGGAGTGATCGGGAAGTTCTCTTCGGTCAGTTCTGGTCGATGAACAGCGAGATGATTCCCGATACCGCTGACTCTGGCGCCTATTGCCTGTATGGCGCCACTCAGCTGCGGCTGCCCCAGGTGCGCTATACCCACAAATTTGATCCCTTTAGCGTATCGGTGGCCATCGAGGCGCCGCAAAACGGCCGGTGGGGTCTGAATATCGACGCTACCAACCCCAATGAGGGGGAAGTCAGCGAAGTGCCCATGTTCGAGGCGAAGTTCCGCTACGAACAAGATCTCTACGGCAAGGCCGCCTGGTATGGCAAACCCCGGGCCTTCTATGTGGGTGTTGGGGGCGGCTGGTTCCGGTCCCGCAGCAACACTGCTAACTTTGCCGCAGCTAACTGGCGGACTTGGGGACAGAATAACTTCCAGCAAACTGGTTATAATCTGAGTGTGTTGAGCCCACAGTATCAGGACCACTGGTTGATCTTGCTGGAAAACTTCACCCCCATCCTCACCACCACCACCAACAGCCTGGCCGGCACTTTAAGCCTGGCCCACCAGTGGTGGATCGGCCAGGGCGTCTCGGCCTGGCGGCTTGATCTGCCCGGCAGTGACCGCTATTACACCTTCTCTGGTTTTAATGGTGCCGATGCCTTTTACAGACTCCAACTCGTCAAACGGTATGGTGGCTATGCCCAGTTGCAGTATTACTGGACGAACGAAATCTATACCAACCTGAATTTCGGCTTCGAGAAAGCCTGGGGTATCACCCAAGCTCGGGATCGCTTCCTGGCCACAGCTTTGGCGGGTAACCCGGCGGGCTACGTTTATGGTAACCCCTTGGGCTACGACCCCATTTCCAGTGTCTATCGGGCCGGCATTACCCAGTGGTATCGGCCAATTCCAGCCGTCAAGTTCGCCTTACAGTATACTTATATGCGGACGAACTATTTCCAAATTACCACGGTCGGCTCTCAGACCAGCAGACAGGGTAACAACCACTCTCTGATGGCCAACGCCTGGTACATGTTCTAACCTGGTCAATAACTTGACTTAGACTAGCCCACAGGGTATGATCCCTGTGGGCTTTTTGTTTTCCTTTGACAGACCGCCTGAATTTGGGATATTGGAAAGAGAATGGTTGGCCATAGCCATAGGGCAGGCCAGTGATCATTTATCTGCTCGAGGAGTCAAGGATGAAGTCTCCGTGGTGGACTAACCTGACCCGCATAAGTGGGGTACTTTTTTTCGGTGTAATCCTTCTGTGTGGTTGCACCACCATCAAAAAATGGACAGGCCTCCAGACTGCCGATGATGAGGAGGTGGCCCGGGAGGCCAAAGAAGCGGCCACGGCGCCCGAGGCTGTCGGGGATACCGTGGTCATCGATGGCAAAACGTACGTCCGGGGCCGCAACCCCTATTACCTGACCTATCCGGCAGAACCGGAATATGTCTATTATGAAAAGGGTAAGGAATTTGTTGGCCTGGGGGATGCCATTGCCAAATGGCGGGAGCGCCGGAGCGGCAAAGACAAAACCATGGCCGGTGTCCCCCCGGAAAAAGTCCAGGAAATGGTGCGGGCTGAGGTGGAACGGATCCTGCGGGAGCAAGGGCGCGGCGGGGAACTCTTTGTCTCCAAGGTAAAGGCCAGTAGCCCTTACCCCGGGCGGGCAGTGGCCGTGGTCCCGGCTCTGCGGGAAACCCCCAAAGGCTATGACGGCCTGAATTTAACGGTTGCCAATAATCTCCGGGCTGATTTGGCCCGCCAGCGGGACCTGGTGGTTATCCCGGAAGCCGCCACTAAAGAGGCCGAGGCCAAGGTTGTGGGCGGCAAGCTCACCACTAACCGCAATATCCAAGCCTTGGGCCACGCCCTGGGCGTGCAAGGCATCATCATCACCCAGGTGATTCCGCCAGGCTACAAGGACAGCTCCGGTTATGTGGCCCTGACCCTTTA
>CAZARS010000019.1:8703-18878 GCA_964487625.1 uncultured Desulfobacca sp. | reverse complement strand
TGGCTCTGAAGTCAAGACCATCTTGGAGCCCTTTGGGGCCAGCGATTCCAAGACTGACGTGGCCCAGAAGGTGGTCAGCCGCAGCAGTGTTCTCTTGGGCAACGAAGTCCGCGGTCTGGAATGGTTCGGCCGCATTGAGTTTCTGGAAAAAGATAAGATTTTTGTCAATGTGGGCAACAACGCCGGCCTGAAACCGGGGAAAGTTCTCCGGCAAAGAAGTGCGCAATCCCCAGACCAATGCCGTCTTGGGCTATACCAGCGATATCGCCAAAGGTGAGCTGCGGATCACCGAAATTTTGGGGAAAAATGCCGTGGCGGGTGTGGCCATCAGCGGCGGGCCCTTTCAACCCAATGACTTGGTGAAACCCCGGTAGCGAGCCGTATGAGCATTGACCTGTTGGCCCTGCGGCACCAATTGGACCGCCAGGAAGACGACACCCTATCGCCCTACGCCACCAAGAGCCGTCAGGCCGTCCGGCGCCAATATGAAGAGCGCATTGACTTGGGCCATCGGCAGAATTTTGCCGTGGATACCGATCGCATCCTCCACTCCCGGGCCTACACCCGCTACATTGACAAGACCCAGGTTTTTTACCTCATCGACCACGAGCACATCAGCCACCGGGTGCTGCATGTGCAACTGCTCTCCAAGATCTCCCGGACCATCGGCCGCTATCTGCGCCTCAATGAAGACCTGCTGGAAGCCATTGCCTTGGGTCATGATATCGGCCACCCGCCTTTTGGCCATGACGGTGAAGCCATCCTGTCGCAGCTCTGCCAGGAGCATGGCATTGGCCCTTTCCTCCACAGTATTCAAGGGGTCAGATTTCTGGATAAGATCGAAAAGGGCGGCTATGGCCTAAACCTGAGCCTCCAGGTTCTGGATGGCATCCTCTGCCATGACGGTGAGATTCATCAAGCCCGTTTAGCGCCAGATCGGGAGAAGAGCTTTGCTGATTTTTATCGGGAGATCGACCGGAAACAGGATGACCCCCAGGCAGCTCTAAAACCCATGACCCTGGAAGGCTGTGTGGTGCGCTTGGCCGATACCATCAGCTATATCGGCCGGGACTTGGAGGATGCCATTCTCCTGCGTTTGGTGGATCGCCAGGATTTGCCTGCAATAGTTAAAGAGCGACTGGGCCAAACCAATGGCACCATCATCTACACCTTGGTCACCGATCTCATCAGCCAGAGTCTTCAGAAAAATTATGTCTGCTACAGCCAGGATATCGGGGAGGCTCTGGGAGCCTTAAAAGAATTCAATTATCGGATGATCTATCAGGATACCCGCATCAAGGCCCAGACTGATAAGATCGCCGATCTTTGCGCCGCCTTATTTCGTCGATTCCTCCGGGACGTGGAAGATGAGCGCCGGGATTCCCCCATCTGGGTGGATTTTTTGGATGGTATGGCCAAGCCTTATCTTTTGACCCACCAGCCGGCGGAGATGGTCCGGGACTTTATTGCCTCCATGACCGACGCCTATTTCTTGCGCCAATGTCAGGACCTCTTTTTTCCGAAAAATATCACCGTGCCGTTTCAGTAAGGGGAGGGCAGGGGTAGGGGGGGAATTGGCTTTAGTCCTGGGAGACAACTCCCACCCAGCAGCGCCCGGTAGCAAGACCTCAGATGTCTGGTCGGTCCTGCCAGAGGAGATTCCTCGCCGCCTCCGGCGGCGCAACATGGCCAACTATGTGACGTTGGAGCGCCCAGATGCAGGGCGGGGTATTGGAAAAGCAGCGATGCGTATCATGACCTTCAATATCCGCTTCCTCAATGAGGAGGACGGTCCCAATCATTGGCAATACCGCAAGGAGCTGGTCCTAGAGGTGGTGTGGGCTTATCAACCTGATCTGGTGGCATTTCAAGAGGTTACCATCCCTCAATTGGATTTTCTGCAGACGCAGCTGCGGGGCTATGCAGCCTTTATTGCCCACCGTGACATTGACCCCACCTGCCAATATCCCACCATCTTTTACCGGCCCGAGACCATGGTGGCTGGCCAGGGGGCGGAGTTTTGGTTATCCGAAACTCCCCAGGTGCATCGCAGCAAGAGTTGGGGCAGCGCCTTCCCCCGCATGCTGACCTATGGTTTATTCCGTGAGCATGGCCATGATTTGTGGTTTTATTTCGGCAACACCCACCTGGACCATATTTCCGCGCCGGCTCGGGAAAAGGGGGCTCTCATGCTCCGGGCCCATTTCCAGGCTTTGGCCAAACCCGCGATTTTGGCTGGCGATTTTAACGATCTCCCCACCTCCCTTGTCCATGCTATCCTGGCCGGTCCAGACAGCCCTTTTCAGGATTCCTGGCAGATGGCCCAGCTGCCGGAGGAGGGTGCCTCCACCCAACATAAGTTTGATGGCCGTTTTTTCGGGGGGCGGATAGATTGGATTCTCCTCACCGCCCCTTTCCGCTTGCAAACCGCCGAGATAATCAGGTACAATCAGGCAGACCGCTATCCCTCCGACCATTTTCCCTATTGCATAGATGTGGCATATTAGTCGGATAGCGGTGGGGGAGAAGTCTTACCGGGATCAGCCGTTCAAGCGGGCGGCGGACGATCCCGCCTGTTATGTACGTATACTGGGGAGAAGTATGGGGAGCCGCCTGAGCAGTGCCCTAGGCGTGGGGGTACTCGTTTGTTTAGGACTTCTGGCAGGTTTTTGGGTTTGCCCCTTGTGGGCCAGCGAGATCTATCGGGAGGTCCTCACCCTTACCGAAGAATACGAAGTGAAAAAGGGGGATCGGTTGGCTGCCTTGGCTCAACGGCGGGGGCTGCGGGTGCAATACTTGGCCAAGCAGAACCAAATCAAAAAAGTCGAAGCCGCTCTCAAACCCGGGACGCAGCTCAATCTCAGTTACAGTCTGATCCTGCCCGACGAGGTCTCCCATGGCCTGGTGGTCAATCTGGCCGAATTGGCGGTGTACCATTTTCACCAGGGAACTTTTATGCGCCGTTATCCCTTGGCAGCGGGAAAACGGGATTGGGAAACCCCCACAGGAAATTATAAAATTTTAAACAAAATCAAGAATCCTACATGGCGCATCCCAGAATCCATCGTCGAGGAGCTGGGCTATGAGAGGGGCTACTCCTATGAAGTGCCGCCGGGGCCAGACAACCCGTTAGGAGCTTATTGGATGGCTACTTCGGCCCGCGGGGTAGGGCTCCACGCCACCACGGCGCCCTGGAGTATCGGCCGCTACGCCTCCCATGGCTGCCTGCGTATGTTCCAGGATCATATTGAGGAGCTCTTCCCCCAAGTGGAAGTGGGCATGCCCATCGCCATCCTCTATAAACCCATCAAGATAGCCCATACTGCCGACAATCGGGTCTTCTTGCAGGTCCACGGGGATTACTATCAGCGGGTGCCCGATAAATTCAAAGAGGTTGAGGCCTTATTGCATAAATACCAGTTGGCCGGTCTGGTGGATTGGGACAAAGTAAAAAGGGTCATCAGGGAACGGGAAGGGGTGGCTGTGGAGGTCACCAAAGCCTCCGAGCCCCTGACCGTAGAGTCCTTTTCGGGTAGCCGCTTTTACTCCGGTGAACTTATTGATAAACCAGCAACGGCAGCCCCGCCGTCCCGGCCTGCGGCTGCGCCCAAAAACAAGGTGCCCCCGGGGTCATGAGTACATCGAACCGGGCCCATATTGGCATTGCCCTCCTTTGAACTTATGTTTAATTGGCGAGGAGGTTCTGCCGCACTTGCTGGGCTCCCCTGGCCCTGCTCCTGAGGGCCGGCCCTCCGTTCGGTTTCGCCTCGTTACCCCAACCTTAATTGTCTAACCAGACAACAAGGCCCGCGAGTCCCTTCCGGCGGCGCCGCTCTATCTCTATGGAGGCTTGGAGAAGTAAAGGAAAACTGAGGAGTTTACCCCGTTCCTGGGTCTCCGGCATGGCTGCCCCGGCTTACAGGGCTGGCCAGTGCCAATCCAGGCAAGCCGGCGCTATAACCTTATGGCAAGGGAGAACATGAGAATGAAGTTGGCAAATAACTCTTTAAGATCATTCTGTTTCATATTTCTTTTATGTCTGTGGCCCACCCTGGCCCTGGCCCAGGAGGCGACGCCGCCAGACCATGTACAGATCTATAAACGGGCTGTGACTGCCCTTAACCAGGCGGAAAAAAAGCTTGCCGGCAATTTTACCGCTGAAGCAAAATCTTTGATTAAAGAGGCAAAATCACTTTTTGCCATTTTGCAGAAGGAGATGCCGGCCGAGCGCCGAGAGCAGGAGCTGACTCCCGCCCAGGAAGAGCAATTTAATGCCAATGTGAAAATGGCGGAGGATAGCACGGCCCAGGGGCAGCGTTTCGAAAAAGCCGCCGAGGAAAAGCAGAAACAGGGCGATCGGCTGGAGGCCCAGGGGCAAATGCAGGCTGCGGCTCAGGTCCAGCGGGAGGTGCTCCGGGACCTCAATCTGGCCCAGAAAGCCCACCTCCGAGCTGCCATTCATCATCTGCGCAATATGCAGTTGACATTCAGCTATTTGAATAAATGAGCGAGAGGTTGGGAGTGACTTTATCTCAGGAGTTCCCGCCAGAAGATCTAGCCTCCCTGGATGAGCCCATCGTTATTCCCATCACGGGGGAGCTGGACCTCCATACCTTTTCGCCCCGGGAGCTGGCCCCTCTCTTGGAGGATTATCTCTGGGCCTGCCAGGAGCGGGGTATCCTGGAGGTGCGGATTATTCATGGCAAGGGGACGGGCCAGCTCAAGGCCCGGGTTCGAAGTCTTCTGGCCAAAAATCCCCAAGTGGTGGCGGTCACCGATGCTGGGCCCGAGCGCGGCGGCTGGGGAGCCACCCTGGTCACACTCAAGCCCCTGAAATAAGGCGATTGCCGCTCTGCTGACCCATCTCCTAGTGCCGCCAGAGATCGCTGAGCAGTTTGGTTCCCATGACGAGCAGAAGGACGGCAAAGACCCGTTTTAAATGGCTCACCGGCAGACTGTGGGCCAACCGGGCGCCCAACGGCGCGGTCAAGACACTGCAACCCACGATGGCGGCCAAGGCCGGGAGGTAGACATAGCCGAAAGACCAAGGCGGCAGGTTGGTCGCCCCTAAGCCATTGACCACATAGCCAATGGCCCCGGACACCGCGATGGGAAACCCGATGGCCGCCGAAGTGCCGATGGCGGTATGCACTGGCAGGTTACAATAAATCATGAAGGGCACGGAAAGGGTTCCGCCACCGATGCCCACAAAGGCGGAAACAATACCGATAATCAGTCCCGCCAGAAACATTCCCCAAAGCCCAGGCAGAGTGCGACCCGGTTTGGGCTTCTTGTCGATGAGAAACTGCACCGCCATATAGTAGAGAAAGACCACAAAGATACCCTTCAGGACATTGGTGGATAGTCGCGCTGCGATAGTTGCCCCCAAAAAAGTCCCCAACAGGATACCCACGACGATGCGCCGCACCACTTGCCACTGCACTGCGCCCCGGCGATGGTGCGCCATGAAGCTGGAAATGGAGGTAAAGATTATCGAGGCCAGCGAAGTTCCCAAGGCCAGGTGCATGAGGTGTTCCTGGGCCACCCCCTGCCAGGTCAAAGCCAAGACCATCATGGGCACGATGATCAAGCCACCACCCACCCCCAAGAGCCCCGCCAGAATTCCGGCGATGGCCCCCATACCCAGATACATCAACACAACCATGACCATGACGCTTCTTTTTATCACTCCTTGTAAGGCAATATTTTTGGCCCCACAGCGACCGAGGGGTCACCCACGCAAATTATATGGCAAAACTGTTTTTATACCACCACGGCGGGGACTCGGCAAGGTTTTATCCAGGCCAAGGGGAAAACTCTGCTGCTGATTATCTGTTTAGGGCAATGCAGCGCTTGGCAGGGGCTCGATGCAAATGAATTAGTTATCCCCGCAGCAATGGCCGGAAATCCGACTCTTGTTGCGGGGCAAAGCGTTGGGGCAGGTCGATGGTGACGGTGGTTCCTTCGCCCACGGCGCTCTCCACCTTGATGGTGCCCCGGTGCTCTTCCACGATCTGCCGCACAAAGACCAGACCCAGGCCGGAGCCGCCAATCTTAGTGGTATAAAAGGGCGTAAAGATCTGCTCCACGACTTCCGGCGGCATCCCCCGACCGGTATCCCGGATCATCACCCGACTCTGCTCGCCTTGCAGCAGCGTGCTAATCTGGATGGCACCGCCCATGGGTGTTGCTTCGATGGCGTTGCGCAGGACATGGGAGAGGGCCACCCGCATGAGGTGGCTGTTGATTTTCCCCAGCAAGGGTTCTGGCCACAGGTTGGTCTGCAGCGTCAGCTTTTTGGCGGCAATTTCCGGCCGGAGGGTGGCCACCGTGTTCTGGATGACTGCATTGAGGTCTTCCTGGCTGAAAAAATATTCCCGTTTCTGGGCCAGAGCTTCGAACCGGGCTACCATTTCTTCCATGCGCTTGGTTTCCGCGGCAATGGTCTGCAGCCATTCCCGAGTAGGGTCATCGGGGGATAGACGCCGCAGGAGCAGACGGCTGAAGCCGCCGATGACGCAGATGGGGTTGCGGATGCCATCGGCGACACCCAAGGCCATTTCCGCCATGGTCCGCTCCATCACCATGGTCTCCAGGTCACGGTTGAGGTTCAGGATATCCCGGCTGACTGTCTGCAATTCCGCATGGTTGGCGGACATGCGACGATAGATGAGCTGAAAATGGTGAAAGAAAACCGTGACGCTGGCAATCAAAATAAAGGTAAAGGTATTTAAGGCACCGCTGTAAGGCGACAGCGCCCGCCAGATTTGGGGGTAACCGGCCAAGATGAGCAAGTGTTGGGCAATATGCCCCACGGACCGGGAGATGGCAAAAATGACCAAGGCTGTGCTGAGCCAAAACAGGAAAATCCACAGGGCATTCTCCTGGTCCTGACGGAGCAGTTGCCGTACCGTTGTCAGGCAACAGAGGGCCAACAGTATAACCAAAGCCGATCCCACGATGTCGACGAGGGTGGCCGGCAGCAGTGACCAGATCATGGAGGTAAATTCCCTACCTGTTGACGGCGAAACGTCCGCAGGGCCAAATAGAGGAGAAGAAACGCCGGGACCAGGACGAGGTGATCTAATTTGGCCAGGTAAAACACGAGGCCGTTGAGGTCAGTGATATGCAGCGTCCGCCCCAAGTGCCCGGCCTGGCGGTCAATGGCGGTGGCGGGCAGATTTTCTTCGGCAATGTGGCCGACAAAGGTAAGCACATTCCAGACCCCGAAGAGGATGGCGGCCCAGGCAAGGCGGGAAAAACCGGGTTGGGCTCCCAAACCTCGGCGCCGGAGTTGGATTAAGACAAAAATCATGGCCCCTAAAAAGACAATATGCCCCAATTGATGGGCAATCAACCCCTCCGGATCGCCATGGGTCTGGATGGCCCAGGCCGGTTGGGTGGCCAACAGGAGAACCAGACAGAGGCCCAGTCCGATCAGAATTGGGGCAGGGCGGCCATGGCTCTGAGGCGAGTCCGCGCCAAGAAAGGGGCAGACGCCCCCCACCACATATCCAACTTTAAGCCATGACATAACCTAACTCCCGCAGGGCCCGGGGGTCTTTGCGCCAATTCTTCCAGACCTTGACCCATAACTCCAGGTAAACCTTACAATCCAAAAGCCTTTCCAGGTCCTCCCGGGCCTCTTGCCCGATCTGCTTCAGCATCCGCCCCTGCTTGCCGATGAGAATGGCTTTCTGGGAGTCCCGCTCCACATAGATGACAGCCCGGATTTTCACCAAGCGGGGGCGTTCTTCTTCCTCAAAGGACTCGATCTGGACGGCCACGGCATAAGGGATTTCCTGGGAGGTGTGGTGAAAAACCCGCTCCCGGATGAATTCTGCAGCCAGAAAACGTTCAGTCTGATCCGTCAAGAGCTCCGGGGGGTAGAGGGGTGGCGCCACCGGCAGACGTTGGACAATTTCCGTTACCAGAATGGGGAGGCCATCCCCCAACAGGGCGGCAATGGGGACCACCGGCGCCTCTGGCACCAGGGAATGATAATGCTCGATCAGCGGCAGGACTTCCGGTCGGCTGATGAGGTCGATCTTGTTGATGGCGATGATCAGTGGTTTGGCTACCTGGCGGAGATGGGGCAGGATGATCTCCGCAGCAGCTTCTTTGGGGTCCGGTGTCACCAGCCAGACCAGGACATCCGCATCCTTCAGAGCAGCCAAGGCCGTTTTGACTAGACTCTCATGGAGTAAGCTCTTGGGATCCATGATGCCCGGGGCATCCAGAAACAGGAGCTGGGCCTGGGGCAGGTTTACGACCCCCAGTAAGCGGTGGCGGGTGGTCTGGGGCTTGGGCGAGGTGATGGCCACCTTGTCGGCTACGAGGCGGTTCAGGAGGGTCGATTTCCCCACATTGGGCGCCCCACAGAGGGCCACCAGACCGCAGCGGAACGTCTCACTGCCTGCGGGGTTTACCTCAGTCATAAGCCTACCCTGTTTCCGATCATGACGACTAATCCTAGGGGGTCTCAATCCCCAGCCCCGGGGCTACGCCGCCCTCGCCGGCTGGGGGTGCCCAGCATGGAACCGATCCCCAATCTCCCCTTAACTTATGGATTACCCGAAAAAACCTAAAAGTGCAAGGGAAATACTGGCTGGGCCATTTCTCAGTCTAATCGGATTTAACCATTGAAAAATATTTTGGTAATAAGAATATTTATAGGTATTATCGATTTGACAAATAGATATCTTCTCAGTAAAAATTTACCCATGAACATTTGTCAATTTTATCGACAAGCTATGCCTTTTACCTGAGCAGGCGCGCTTGCGGCTGCCGGGTGAGCGTACGCCGTTTTTCTTTCTTGAACTGACCAGGCAATCCTCCCGCCAGCCCACGTTCCCTGCGAGAACCTCTTGACTCCGGCCATCTTAGGTCCAGAGATGTGGAAACCCGATGAAACCAGAAGCTTATAAACCGCTGATGGAGCAGGTGCGCGCCGCTGGTTGAGCGGCCAAGATTCCTCCCGGTGCTTTGGAGGAAATCCTGGCAACGCTGCCTCGTCAGCATCATCCCAATCTGCTGGTGGGTATGGAGACGGCCGACGATGCCGGCGTCTATCGCCTCAATGATGAGGTGGCCTTAATCCAGACAGTGGATTTCTTTACCCCTATTGTCAACGATCCTTATCTCTTCGGCCAGATTGCTGCGGCTAATGCCCTGAGCGATGTCTATGCCATGGGGGGCAAACCCCTCACGGCCATGAACATCCTGTGTGTCTCCCTGAAAATGGTGGCTAAAGAAGATCTGGCGGCCATTCTCCGGGGGGGCATTGAGAAGATCCATGAAGCTGGGGCCCTTCTGGTGGGAGGCCACAGCGTCGAAGACCAGGAATTAAAATATGGTTTGTCGGTCACCGGCATTGTCCACCCGGCCCGGGTGCTGACCAATGCCGGGGCGCAGGTGGGTGATCGCCTGATCCTCACCAAACCTTTGGGAACCGGTATCCTGGCCACGGCCAGCAAAGGGCGGTTGGCCTCGCCGGAGGTGGAAGCCCAAGTGGCGGACCTGATGCGGACCTTAAACCGGATTCCCGATGATGTTCTGGCGACTGGCCAGATCCATGCAGCCACGGATATCACAGGTTTCGGCTTTCTCGGTCATGCCCTGGAAATGGCCCGGGGCTCACAGGTTACCATGACCATTGCGGCCGGCCAGGTGCCCATCCTCGCCCCAGCCCGGGATTTTGCCGCCATGGGTCTGATTCCGGCCGGCAGTTTTGCCAACCGGCAATTCTGTGATCGTCACCTGCAAGTGGCTCCCGGGGTTGACCCCCTCCTCCTGGACCTGCTCAGCGATACCCAGACTAATGGGGGTCTGCTCCTGGCTGTGGCGGCCGCGGCCGCGCCCTATATTGTCCGCCGTTTTCAGGAGGAGGGGCTGGCTGCCGCCACCATTGTGGGCGAGGTTACAGGCCCCGGGCGGGGGGTCATTCGGGTAGAGGCGTGACGCTAGGGTGCAGGGTTCAGAGGCCAGGAATCAGGGATTAGGGGTTAGATTTAAGAGCTTAAGGGCCGCGCTGATGGAGTCACCGGTGGCTTTTATTAATCATAAGTAATGTCTTACATAAGAAATTCCTTTATTCCCTCTCCCGTGGGGAGAGGGTTAGGGTAAGGGTAGACAAGTTCAAGGATTAGAGGCAGTTAAGATTTTTGATGTAACTA
>CAZARS010000019.1:0-8677 GCA_964487625.1 uncultured Desulfobacca sp. | reverse complement strand
ATGTCAAGTAAAGGGAATTTTTTTGCCACCCGCTGGGGGATCATCAGCGTCGGCGTGGTGGTGGGGATTTTGGCGCCGGTGCTGCAAAAGTTGGGCAACCCCGGCAATATGGGTATCTGTGTGGCCTGTTTTGATCGGGACATCGCCGGGGGCGTGGGTTTGCACCGGGCTGCCGTGGTGCAGTATATCCGGCCGGAGATCATCGGCTTTGTCCTGGGGGCCATGGCGGCAGCTTTTCTTTTCAAAGAATTCCGGCCCCGAGCTGGATCGGCCCCCATCGTGCGGTTTTTTTTGGGGGCCTTTGCCATGATCGGCGCTCTGGTCTTTCTGGGCTGCCCCTGGCGTACCCTGTTCCGTCTGGCCGGTGGTGACGGCAACGCCATCGCCGGTCTCCTGGGGTTAGTGGCCGGCATCTATATCGGAACCCTGTTTTTCAAGGCCGGTTACAATTTGGGGCGCAATCAGGCAACGTATTCTTCCGTGGGTTGGCTGTTACCCATCTTCATGTTCGGCCTCTTGATTCTCATGTTCATTTTTCCCCAGATTCAGGGAGAGGGGCAAAGTGGCATTCTTTTTTACAGCGTCAAGGGTCCGGGCTCCCAGCATGCCCCGCTGTTCATTTCTCTGATCCTGGGACTGGTGGTGGGCTTCATCTGCCAGCGTAGCCGGTTCTGCACTATGGGTGCCTTCCGGGACCTCATCCTCTTCCGGCAGACGCACCTGTTTTCCGGCATCGTTGCCCTTTTCATAGCGGCCTTCATCACCAACCTTCTCCTGGGGCAATTTAAACCGGGATTTGTTGATCAGCCAGTCGCCCATACCATGCAACTGTGGAATTTCGGCGGCATGCTGGTGGCCGGGTTGGCCTTTGCCTTGGCCGGTGGTTGCCCGGGCCGGCAGATTTTCCTGGCAGGGGAGGGTGATGGTGATGCCGCAGTTTTTGTCTTGGGGATGATTGTCGGCGCTGGCTTTGCCCACAACTTCCAATTGGCCAGTTCCCCCAAAGGTGTGGGTGAGTATGGGATTGCTGCGACCATCATCGGCCTCATCGTTTGCTTGGGCATCGGCTTTACCATGCGCCAGAAGGCTTAAGTGGCAAAGGAGGTTAGCTCATGAGCGAGATTGTTGATGCCCGGGGTTTGTCCTGCCCCCAACCAGTTCTTCTGGCCCTTGAGGCCATGAAAAAACTTGCCAAGGGCCAACTCACGGTCCTGGTGGATACTGACACTTCCAAAGAAAACGTCCTGCGAGCTGCGGCCAGCCAGGGTTGGCAGGAAGCCGGGGTGGAGGAGCAGGAGGGCTCCTACCAGATCCGGTTAAGCAAAGGCTAATCGTGGGGTGGCGGGATATCTTTAAACGCCGGGAGGTGCCCGCGGCCCCCGAGCCCTCGGCCATGGGGGCCGGGATCCTGGTTTTTGCCAATACCAGTGAGGTGATCAGGGCTGAAAAGGTCCTGACAGAGGCTGGCTGGCCCATCCGGGTGATGGGACCGCCGCCGGAAATTCAATCTGGCTGTGATCTGGTGATCGAGTTTCCCCTCATGGAAAAACTGCGGGTTCTCCGCCTCTTAGAGAGCCAGAAGCTGCGGCCGCTGCAGGTAGTGCCGGTAAATAGCCCGCTCCTCCAACCGGTGAGTCTCTTTCAGGTAAGGGATTTCGGCGACTACCTCATGGTGCGGGCGGCCAACATGAAATTAACCGTCCATAAGGCCAGCCGCCGGATCGTCAATGTCTCCGGGGGCGGCTGCCCGGATGTGCCCTATCTGGCCGAAGCCATGGTGGGCCAGAGCCTCGATACGGCCCCGGCCCCCAAAGATTTGGGCCATACCCTGTGCGGTTATGCCCTGCAGTTGGCCTATGAGGAGATGCTCCGCCAGTGCTCACCGTAATCGGCACCGTGCCAGATGCCTCATTCCCCTTGGTGGAGGGGGAGGCCACGGCCGTGAGAGGGAAGTTGGCAGTCGCCGGCCAGACCTGTTCCATCCAGCGGGGTACTCCAGCCCTGCTGGCCGCGGCCTTGGCCACCGCCCACACCCTCGGGCAGCCGCCGCCCGTGGCAATCCTCGCAGGGGATATCGGCCTGGGGGAGGGCAGCCGCCGTCTCTATGCCCATTTGGAGGCTGTCTTAGGGCAGCGGCCCTACACCACCCTCTGTTTTCATTACTTGCAGCCCGAGGTGGATTGGCACAATCGGGTAATGTTTGCCATCGAGGCCATGGCGCCACGGCCCATCCTCATCGCCGATGCCGGTTATATGTATGTGGCCAAGATGAGTGGACAGGCGGCTGCTTATGACCTGTTTACCCCCGACGTGGGTGAGTTGGCTTTTCTGGCGGACGAGGAAGCCCCCCATCCCTTCTATACTCGGGGCTTTATCCTCCATGAAGAAAACCTGGCACCAGACCTGATCCGACGGGCCTATGAGTTTGACAACGCTGCCCAGTTTTTGTTGGTCAAAGGCAGGATTGATTATATCGCCTCCCGCCAGGGGATCTTGGCTACCGTCAGCAAACCCATGGTGCCAACCCTGGAGCCCATCGGCGGGACCGGAGATACCCTCACAGGATTGGCCGCAGCCCTGATCGCGGCCGGGTATGAAACTCCCCAATCTGCGCTCCTCGCGGCCCGGACCAACCGCCTGGCTGGTTTGTTAGCCGAGCCGACACCCGCAACCCAGGTAGCTGAAATTATTAACCACATCCCCAGGGCCTTAACTCAGGTCCTGGCTGCATAGGCAGATACCAATGGCAAATCCTGACGCTTCCCCCGAGCAGGTGATAACCCCCCAGATGACCCTGTTGGAGATCATGTATCGTTGGCGGGCTACAGAGGCGGTGTTTAAGGCCTATGAAGGGCAGGCGGGGGTCTGTTTGCGCTGTCAGGCCCTTTTTGATACCTTAGAGAAGGTCGCTGGCACCTATCGCTTAGATTTAAGGGGCTTGCTCAATGACCTCAATACATTGATCCGTGCCTTACCCTCTGCCCCCGGTGAAGCTCCATGAATGAGGCAAAGCTGGCCTGTTGTAATTTTCTGCAAGATATCAGAACGTTGAGGGACTTTGCGCTGGAGCATGGTTTCCAGGGCGTGGATTGGACCCTCAGCGACCCGGCCTTCCCCATTCACCCCACTGCGGCCCGGGAAATGCAAAAGATCGGGTTAAGCCTGCAGCCCTTGGAAATCCGCTTCCATGCCGCCTTTCCCCAGACCGATTTGGGGGATGAAGACCCGGACAAGGCAGCCGCGGCCTTCCGGCTCTTCCAGGCGGTCTGCCGCCTGGTGACTGCCGCCAACGGGCGTTACCTGACCATCCACATCGGTTTGGGCCGCGATTCCACCGTGGATTTAGGATGGGAACGGACGCTAACCCGGCTGAGGGATTTGGTGCAGCTGGCCCGAAATGCCCGCCTGCGCCTCTGCCTGGAGAATCTGGCCTGGGGGTGGACCAGCCGGCCTGATTTATACGAAAAACTTTTACGGAAATCCGGGGCTTGGGCTACCCTGGACATCGGGCATGCTGCCGTCTCCCCGGCAGTGGCCAGCCAGCAGTTCCGGCTGGCCGACTTCATCCGGCCCCAGCCCGAGCGGTTTTGCAACGCCCACGTCTATCACCTGGAAACCGAGGCAGGCCATCTGCCGCCCCAACGCCTGGAGGATATCCAGGACCGTCTCGACCTCCTGAGTGAACTCCCCTTATGCGATTGGTGGGTTCTGGAGCTGCGAAATGAGGCGGCGGTGCGGCTCGCGTTGCCCATTCTGCGGGAATATTGGAGTCAGCGGCGGGCCGGGTTGAGCCAAACAGGGTAAGGCTTGAGGTCCAGGGTCAAAGATCCAGGGTAATCCAAGCTTATGATATGGGGCTAAATGGGGGGGTAGGGGGTAGCCATGAGCCGCTTTTTCCCATCCGGGGTGACAAAGCAGCCCTCGCTAAACAGCTAATCTCCTGATAGACAACCGACCTCTGGATAACTAAAGCGACTTCCCTCATTTTTTATTCAATAAATCCGGCAGATGAGCCGATAAGGAGTCAAAACGGCCAGGGCAAGCTGTGGACCCCTGGCGCGCCGAGGACCAGGTATGACCACTCCTCCCCCCTACCGTCTTGTTGTGATTACCCCGTGCCGGGATGAGGCTCTCTATTTACCGGCCTTAATTGACTCTGTCGTCAACCAGACGGTGCGACCTGTTCTGTGGGTTTTGGTGGATGACGGCAGTCAGGATCAGACCTACGAGATTATGAGCCGGGCGGCGGCAGAGCACCCCTGGATACGGCCAATGCGGCGGGAGCGGCAGGGGCCGAGGCAGTTGGGACCGGGGGTGGTCAATGCCTTTAATTATGGTCTCAGCGCCGTGGCTGGCGTGGAATATGACGTTATTGCTAAATTAGATGGCGATGTAACCTTCGGGCCAGACTGTTTTGCGCGTATACTGCGCCATTTTGATGATCCCCGGGTCGGCATGGCCAGCGGCACCCATTGGCTGCAGCTGAATGGCCAGCTGGTGTCAGAGCGCTATGCTCCCTATCATGTCCCGGGGTTGGCCAAGTTCTATCGCCGGGAGTGTTTTGAGGACATCGGCGGCCTCAAACCCATCTATGGTTGGGACATCCTGGATGAGACTGATGCCCGCCGCCATGGTTGGCTGACTCTGAGTGATCCTCAGATCATGTTGCTGACGCCCCGGCAGCAGGGGGCGACTTTGGGCGTGGTGCGGGGCCGCATCATCTGGGCCCGCGGGGCGTATATGATCGGCAGCCATCCCCTTTTTGCTTTGGCCCGGGGAATCTTCCGGATGTTCGAACGGCCTTGGTTCATCGGCGGCCTGGCCTTTCTATACGGCTTTTTTTCCTGTTATCTGGACCGCCGCATCCGCCAGATTGAGGATCGGGAGCTGATTCGCTATTTACGCCGGGAGCAATTATACCGGCTGTTTCATGGCAATCAATTGCCGCCTCTGCCCACTCGTCATGCCCATGAACGCGACCGTTAATATCTTAGGGATGCCGGTGGCGTCGTTGACCTTGGACGAACTGGTGGCCCACATTCAGGAGCTGCTGGCTAACTCCCAGTGTCAGTATATATACGGCGTCAATGCCCATAGCCTGAATGTAGCCGCCACGGATGCCCGTTTCCGAGAGCACGTCTTGGGCGCCACCTTGATTTATGCAGACGGGGCTTCCCTCCTCATAGCCGCCCGGGTGCTGGGTCAGCATCTGCCCATGAAAATCACCACCACGGATCTCTGGCCCCCCCTCTGCCAGTTGGCCGAGCAGCGGCAATGGAAATTCTTTCTGATCGGCGGAGAGCCGGGTTTGGCCGAGCGCGCCCGGGAAAAAGCCTGCCAAGCCTATCCGGGGTTGGCCATTGTCGGCGTCCATGACGGCTATACCGATATCTTCGGGGCGTCGACCCTCAAAGCCATAAACGACACCCAACCGGATATCGTCTGGGCCGGATTGGGCGAGCCGTTGCAGGCCCACTGGGCCTGGACCATGCGGCCCCACCTGCAAGCCAAACTCATTATTACCTGCGGCGGGATGTTCAAGATCGTGGCCGGTGAACTGCAGCGGGTGTCAGCCCATTGGCGGCAACGCGGCTTTGAATGGCTCTTCCGTCTCTGTCAAGAACCCCGGACCTGGCGTCGCTACCTCTTGGGCCTCCCCCTCTTCGGCCTCCGGGTCATCAAGCAGAGGCTAACCCGATCATTTGCCTAAAAAAGACGCAAGGCGAGCGCACCGCTCGCCCTGGCCAGAATTGGTCCTGCCCTCAACAGCCCTGCGCTATTTGAGGATTTCCTCCCGGCGGGCGATCTTGGCCAATTCCTCTTCCCTCAGGATGGCCTCTTCGCCCCGTAACAGACGTTCCACCACCGGCAGCAATTGATTGGCCGTGGCAATATTGGGCCGCAGCACAAAATCAGCCCCTGCGCTATAAAGTTCCAGGGCCTTGGCATTGCTCTGGGCGATCACAATGATCTTGGCATGGGGGGCCAGGGACCGGACTTGCTCAATGAGGCGCCGGTTGTCGGTGCCTACCAGAATTTCGTCGGTAATGGTAGAGATGGCAATCTTGCAGTTTTCCAAACCTGCATGGTGCAACGTCTGGACATTGCTGATATCCCCATACACCACCTTCACCCGGCGCTGAGTCAGAGCGTGGTAAACCTGGGGATTGAAATCCACCACCACCAGCTTGTCCTTCAGCTCTGGCCGACGCTCCTCAATCTCGTAGAGAAAGGCGCTGGCTACCCGGAAAAAGCCCAACAGGGCGATATCTTTAGGTTCTTCCTTTTCCTGGGTGTCCACCTGGGCCCCGATGGGCTTGAAGCCCAGCCGCTCTGCCACCCGGCCTAATATCTTTTGCAACTCCTGGTTATATTTAATCATATACGTGGAGGTGACGGAGGTCACCACGAAGACCAGGATAATCAAAGTCATGATATCAGGCCCGATATGGTTGAACTCGGGTTTGCGGCCCAAGACGGCGATGACCAGGGCAAACTCACTGAGTTGGGATAAATTGATGGAGGTGAGCAGACTGACCCGATTGCCGTTTTTCAGAAAATAAAGCACGGGGAAAACGGCCAGGAAGCGGGTAGCCACCAAAAACCCGGCCAAGAGCAGGGCCAGACCCAAAAGGCCGGGGTTGACGAAAGGATTGGGGATCTTCATGCCCAAGGCGACGAAGAACAGGGTAATAAAAAAGTCCCGGATATTGATGATTTTGCCGATAATGTCCAGGTTATAGGGGAAGGTGGAGACCGCAATGCCGGCAATCAGGGCGCCCATCTCCAAGGACAGACCCAGGTAATCTGCAGAGCCGGCGATGAGGAAACACCATCCTAGAGAGGCTACCAAGACCAGTTCCGGGAGTTTGGCGATCTTGCGGAATACAGCCCCTAGAAGATAGCGGCTGGTCAGCAGACTCAAGATTACTAATAAGGCCCCTTTGACAAAGGACCAGAGGATGACTCGGATCTGCGGGTCAGCCAGGTTGGGCTGCAGACCCAACAACACAATGGCCCACAGGTCCTGGAAGATCAGGATGCCCAAAGTCAGGCGCCCGGCGAGGGTATCGATCTCAAATTTTTCATACAGCAGTTTTACCACGATGGTGGTGCTGCTTAGGGATAGACAGGCGGCCAGATAAAACAGATCGTAGCGGCCACCGATAATGTTGACCCCCAAAACACTATATTCGCAGGGACAGTAGGCCTTGAGGGTGAAGCCCAAAAGATAAAAAAAACCCAAGCCCAGGGATAGGCAGAGGAGAAACTGGCTGATCCCGGCAATTATTAGGGATTTTCCAGCCTCTTTAATTTTTTTCAGGCTCAATTCCAGCCCGATCATGAACAGGAGCAGGATCAGGCCGATCTCGGCGATGGTCTGGATTTCTTCTTTGTCCCGAATCCAGGCAAAGCCCATCTCCGGCCCGATGATGACCCCAGCTGCCAAGTAGGCCAGGATCAACGGCTGGCGCATGAGGGTGGCCAGGTAAGCCAGAATCGTGGCCGCCAGGATACTGACGCCAATGCCGGAAAGTAAGGAATGCCCGCCACCGCCACCTTCCCCGGCCCAAAGCGGCACGGGTTGCAGGCAGAGGGAGATGAGAGTGCTAAAAAGTGCGGAGTATATTATCCGAAGGCAAGATGGGACCGCCATAGGCCTTAATTTACATGAATAGGTTAGTTTTGCCAATAAGATCGGGCATGGCGGCGCAAAATTTACAGACCGGGGTTGATCGGTGTTAAGGCCTGGCATAGGCGGGCCACCAAGCCATCGAACCCGCCGTTGGACATGACCAGGACCACATCTCCACGCTGGACTTGGGCCAGCACTGCGGCCAAGAGAGCGTCGGTATCGGGAAAATACCACGCCTGGCGGCCGGCAGCCCGCAAGTCGGCCACTAATTGCGGGGAAGAAAAGCGATCATCCTCCGGCGCTTTCCAGATATCCGCGGGTTCCCGGACAAAGACGAGATCAGCGCCAGCCAGCGCCTGGACATAATCCTGTTGAAACACCCGCCGCCGGCTAGTGTTGGTGCGGGGTTCAAAAGCCACCAACAGGCGGCGACCGGGGAAACGCCCCCGGGCGGCCAACAGCGTCTCAGTCACTGCCGTGGGATGGTGGGCAAAATCGTCCACGACGGTTATGCCGTGGCCCTCACCGGCGATTTCCAGGCGCCGTTTTACCCCGGCAAAATCAGGCAAAGCCTCCTTGAGGGGCTGCCGCTCCACTCCCAGGTCATGCAAGGTGGCCAGGACCGCCAAAGTATTCAGGACATTATGGCGGCCGGCCAGGGGCACATAAAACTCCTCCCAGAAAAGCCCGTCTCGCCAGACGGCAAAGTGCATGCCGCCGTTTTTGGGGGTCAGATTCCTGGCCTGCCAACGGGCTTCAGAGTTAAGGCCATAAAACGCCACCGGACTGGCGGCCTGGGCGGCAACTTGGCGCACCAACGGTGCGTCCCCCCAGGCCAGGAGCTCCCCGGTGGGTGGGAGCTGGCGGACAAAGGCGGTGAAGGCCTGGACGACGTGGTGCAGATCCCGATAGATATCCGCATGGTCAAATTCCACCGAGGTCAAGATGGCCTGCCGGGGATGAAAGAGCAGGAACTTGGGCCGCTTATCAAAAAAAGCGGTATCATACTCATCGCCCTCCAGGACCACGTAGGGGCCCCTT
>CAZARS010000018.1:21363-29989 GCA_964487625.1 uncultured Desulfobacca sp. | reverse complement strand
CGGGGTTGCCATAGAGAAACTCGATGGGGAGCCGGTGACCCGCCAGGTCACCACCATCACCTGGAGCCCGGCCATGGCTGAAAAGGCGGGCTACAAGCATTTCATGCTCAAGGAGATCTTTGAGCAGCCCCGGGCCCTCATCGACACCTTCCGGCACCGGGTCAATCCCGACACAGGGGAGATCTTCCTCGAGGAGTTTCACTTAAGCGCCGACGAGGTCAAAAAGCTGCAAAAAGTCACCATGGTGGCCTGTGGCACGTCCTTCCATGCGGCCCTCGTGGGCAAATTTCTCATTGAAATGCTCTGTCGCTTGCCGGTGGAGGTGGATCTGGGGTCAGAATTCCGTTACCGCGATCCTTTCGTGGACCCCCAGACCCTCTTCATCTCCATTTCCCAGTCAGGTGAGACCGCAGACACCCTGGCCGGCCTGCGGGAGGCCAAGGCCAAGGGGGCCCGCAGCTTGGCCATCTGCAATGCCGTGGGATCCTCCATTGCCCGGGAGTCAGAGAGCGTCTTTTATACCCATGCCGGGCCTGAAATCGGCGTCGCCTCGACCAAGGCCTTCACCACCCAGCTCGTCTCCTTGTATCTCATTGCCCTCCATCTGGCCAAAGTCTTGGGACGCCGCACCGCCGCCCAGATGCAGCAGGATCTCCAGGCCCTGTTCCGCTTGCCGACCCTCCTCCAGGAGGTCTTGGACCAAGATCAGACCATCCGGGAGATCGGTCAACGCTACATGAAGGCCAATAATTTCCTCTACCTGGGCCGCAGCTTGCATTACCCCATCGCCTTGGAAGGGGCCTTGAAGCTCAAGGAAATTTCATATATTCACGCGGAAGGCTATCCAGCCGGGGAAATGAAGCATGGGCCCATCGCTTTGATCGATGAAAATCTCCCTGTGGTGGTGTTGGCCACCCGCAGCCCCGTGTTTGAGAAGATGATGTCCAACATTGAAGAAGTTATTGCCCGGCGGGGGCGGGTCATTGCCGTCAGCGAGGCCGATAACTATACCGTGCGGGAAAAAGTGGAAACCACCCTTATTGTCCCAGAGACGACCTTGGAGTTGTCGCCCATCTTACTGGTCCTGCCCTTGCAGCTCTTGGCCTATCATATTGCCGACCTACGGGGCACCGACGTGGACCAGCCCAGGAATCTGGCCAAGAGCGTGACTGTGGAATAAGAAAGGGGCAAGGACCACCGAGACCATGCCGGGAAAAATGTGTTGACACTGCCCCAGATCCTTGGTAAAAATTCAATTATGGTAAAAAACATGCACATATCCTTTTGGGGCTGGTGGTTTCTGCACGGAACCCCGGCGCCCTGACACACGTTGCCTAACCGCCGAGGGTTCCTGATGGGGGGCTCTCGGCTTGTGCTTTTTTGTGGCCGTGGGATTTCCCCCACGGCCTTTTTATTGGCGGCAGGAGGGGAGAGAGATGCTTATTGTCATGGAAAAAGAGGCGAGCGAGGAGGAGATTGCAGCCGTGGTAGCCAAGATTGAGGCCTTAGGGTACGTGGCGCAACCGATCCCGGGAGGGGAACGCACCGCCATCGGCATCCTGCGTAACCCTGGGCCGGTGGATCCCGCTCTCTTTGTGGATCTGCCGGGGGTGCAGGAAGCCATCCCCGTCTCCCGACCCTATAAGCTGGTGAGCCGAGAGATGAAGCGGCAAGATACGATCATCGAACTGGCCGGTGGGGTCAAGATCGGAGGCGGCCATTTCGTCATCATGGCTGGCCCCTGCGCGGTGGAGAGCGAAGAGCAGGCCATGACCATTGCCCATGCGGTTAAGGCGGCGGGGGCCCAGGTCTTCCGGGGCGGGGCCTTTAAACCCCGCACCTCGCCTTATAGCTATCAGGGGTTGCAAGAGGAAGGGTTAAAAATCTTAGCCCGGGTCCGGGCCGCCACTGGCCTGCCCATCGTCACCGAGGCCATTGATCACGCCTCCCTCGATCTGGTGGAAGAATATGCTGATATTATTCAGATCGGAGCCCGCAATATGCAGAACTTCTCCCTGCTGCGGCGGGCCGGGCAGGCCCACAAACCGATACTCCTGAAGCGGGGCATGTCTGCCACAGTTGAGGAATTTTTCATGGCTGCCGAGTATATCCTGGCCGAAGGCAATAGCCAGGTCATCCTCTGCGAACGCGGGGTCAGGGGCATCGGCAGCCATGCCCGGAACACCCTGGACCTGGCCGCCATTCCCTTTGTTAAACGGGAGAGCCATCTGCCCATTATTGCCGATCCCAGCCATGCTGCCGGTCGGCGGTTGCTGGTGCCACCCCTGGCCCGGGGAGCGGTGGCCGTGGGAGCCGATGGCCTCATGATTGAAGTCCATCACGATCCGGCCCATGCCTTGTCCGATGGGCCCCAATCCCTCTATCCAGAACAATTTGCCGCCTTGATGCAAGAGATCAACATCCTGCGGCCGGGACAGTGGTTATGTCAACGGTAACCGTATCCTTGCCGGGTCAAGGCCGGTCCTACGAGATCGTGTTGGCAGATGGTGGGCGCCACCGGTTGGAAGCATATCTCCAAGAGGTCCTGCCGGGCCGGCGCCTCTTTGTGGTGACCGACACCCTGGTCGCCCGTCTCTATGGTCAGGAGATGCTGCAAGAGCTCCAGGTCGCCGGGTGGCAGGTTGACCTGTTAACGGTGGCCCGGCGAGAGCGGAGCAAATCCTCGCCTGTGGTCCAACGCCTCGTCCAACAGCTCCTGGATCTGGGGGCGGATCGGGGCAGCGCCTTGGTGGCCCTGGGTGGGGGGGTGATCGGCGACCTCGCCGGGTTTGTGGCTGCCATATTCATGCGCGGTATCCCGGTGGTGCAGGTACCCACTACCTTGCTGGCGATGGTGGACGCCAGCATCGGGGGTAAGACGGCCATCAACACCCCGGCCGGGAAAAACCTGGTGGGGGCCTTCCATCAGCCAGCCCTCGTGCTCATAGACCCGGAGGTGCTGGTGACCCTGCCCCTGCCGGAACGGTTCAATGGTCTAGCCGAAATAGTGAAAATGGGCTTTATCCTGGACGCGTCGCTGTTGACCGACCTGGCTGGATCGGCCCGGCAACTCCTCCGGGATCGCCTCCTTCAACCCCGGGAGCAGCTCCTGGACATCATTAAGCGAGCCGTGGCAGGCAAGGCTCAGGTGGTGAGCGCGGATGAACGGGAGGGCGATCGGCGCCGCCTCCTGAATTTCGGCCACACCTTGGGACATGCCTTGGAAAAAGCTTCCCGTTTTGAGCTTAGGCACGGCGAAGCTGTGGCCATCGGCATGGCTGCCGCCCTGGACCTGTCGGTGCTGTTGACCGGTTTGCCGGCGGCCGCGGCCCAGGAAGGGCGGGCCCTCCTGGACGATTTGGGCCTGCCCAGTATGTCGCCTCCACTGCCGCTGGCCGATATCTTCCAGGCCCTCTTGGTGGATAAAAAGAAACAAGGGGACAAGTTAGTCTTCATCTTACTTCGCCGCTTGGGCGAGGCGGTGGTGCACCCCGAGGTGCCGGAAACATTGGTGGCAGATTGGCTCCTGAAAAACATGCGGATCTTTTGAACAGAGCCTGGCCCCAGATCGGAGACCAGACTCCCTTTATCCGCTTTGCGACGCCCCTGATTGCCGGCCGCTTCTGCCGCCGGGAAAAGCGCTTTCTGGCCGAAGTAGCCTTGGCGGAGGGCCAGCATATCTGGGCCCATGTGCCCAACTCCGGTGCCCTAACGGGCTGTCTGGAACCGGGTATGGAAGTGCTGCTCACTGCGGACGGACGGCCAGGGCGGAAAACGGCGTATACCTGGCGGTTCTGCCGGATCGGGTCTGGCTGGGTTTCCGTGGATACTACTGCCCCCAACCGCCTGATGGCAGCCATTCTGGCAGGTTGCGGCTTGCCCGGCTTGCCGCCGCCTTATCACCTCCAAACAGAAGTGCGCCTGCCGCAGGGTAGCCGCCTGGATTTCGCCGTGGATAAGGATGGGCAGCTCCACTTCATCGAAGTGAAAAGCATTACTTGGGTGGAAGACGGCTTGGCCCTGTTCCCCGATGGCATCACCAGCCGAGGACGCAGGCACCTCCAAGAGTTGGCCGCGTTGGTGCAACAGGGCCACCAAGCCTGGAATATTTTCGTGGTGCAACGCCAGGATGCCCAGCGCATGGCTCCAGCCAGCCAGGTCGATCCGGCCTACGCCCAGGAGTTGGCCAAAGCGGCTGCAGCCGGAGTGCGGCTCTTGGCCCTGGCCACCAGGGTTGACCCCCCCACGATTACGGTCACCCACCCCCTGCCCATTATCCTGTGAGACGAATAGCCGTTAGCCCAGACCTGGCAGGCATAATGGAGGGTGGCACCAATCCTGGGGGTATCCCCCTGGAGAGACCCTTAGGAAAGCTTCGAGCGTCGGCGAGGGGGGCAGCGGCACGTGCCCCGGCACCAGGGCTGCGCCTCCGGATCGTCCCGGCATTTCGCCAAAACAGGCGAAATCACCCTCAGGCCCCTTGCCGGAAGAAGAGTTTTGGGCCACAATGAGGGCAGGTCCAGGAGTTGCTCAAGGGGCTGGCCTGCTTAAGCCCATAACAAAACCCCAACTCCTCTTGGAACCGGCCAATCCACCCTTTGGAAGGTAGGCCCATGACGTCTCAACCTCTTCTCGTGCCCGGTTTTCGGGCTGCTGCCGTGGAGGCAGCCATTAAGAAGCCCGGTCGGCTGGATCTCGCCCTCATCGTGGCAGAGCGGCCAGCTGTGGCCGCCGGAGTATTCACCACCAATAAAGTCAAAGCGGCGCCGGTACTGCTCTGCCGACGACGCCTGCGGCGAGGGCAGGCCCAAGCCATCCTGGTGAACAGCGGCAATGCCAACGCTTGCACCGGCGAGGCAGGCCTGAACGCGGCGGTGGAAACTAGCGGGGCCGTGGCCGCGGCCCTGGGAATAGCCCCTGGTCTGGTCCTGCCGGCCTCCACCGGGGTGATCGGCCAACCCCTTCCCATGCCGCGGCTTCTGGCCGCCATCCCCGGGCTGGTGGCTCGACTCCACCCCCAGGGCCTCACAGAAGTGGCGACAGCCATCATGACCACCGATACGTTTCCGAAAACCGCCTTGACCCAGGTAGACCTTATGGGCCGGACCATTACGGTGGCGGGGATAGCCAAAGGAGCCGGCATGATTCACCCCCAGATGGCCACCATGCTGGTTTTCCTGCTGACCGATGCGGCCATCACTGCCCCGGCTTTGAAAGCCGCTTTACGGCAGGGGCTAACAACCAGTTTTAACCGCATTACGGTGGATGGTGATACCAGCACCAATGATTGTGTGCTCCTCTTAGCCAGCGGTGTGGCGGCCCAGCCACTTATAACTGAGTTGGCCTCTCCCGCAGGCCAGGTCCTGGCGGCAGCGCTGCAGCAGATTATGGCTGATCTGGCTGTGCAGATTGTCCGGGACGGCGAGGGTGCCAAGCATGTATTTAAAGTTATCGTTAACGGCGCGGCGAGTCCGCAAGAAGCACTGCGAGCCGCCCGCACCGTGGCCCTGTCACCATTGGTCAAAACCGCCGTGGCCGGCAATGACGCCAATTGGGGCCGCATTATGGCCGCTCTGGGACGCGCCGGTATCAGATTGGAGCCAGAGAAGGTGGATGTTTATTTCGGCCCCCACCAGGTAGTATGCCAAGGTCTGGGGGTAGGGAGCGCTGCGGAACAGGCAGCCCAGGCCCTCATGGCCACCGGCGCCTTTGAGCTGCATTCCCTTGAGGCCCAAGTCCAGGTTGTTGAAGGCCAGGCCTTTGGCGGGCGGGCGAATCTTGAGCTGCACCAAGGAAGCGGCACCGATTATTACCTCACCTGCGATTTCACCGCCGATTATGTGCATATCAACGCGGACTACCGCAGCTGAGCAGCGGCGCCGCGGCTTGCCGGACCGCCGTTATTTTCTGGAAGATAAAGAGAATATTCGGTATAATAACCAAAAATACTTTAGCTAGGGCTCAGCCGGGAACCGTTAGCAAGCCAGCTCAGGGCCGCCAAACCGGTGAAAATTTCCATGGTAGAGGCTGGTTTCCAGCCCCTCCCATCGATCCTCTCTTAATTTGAGGCCTCTCCGGATGAAGACTTGCTAAAAATCCCATGGTGGAGGCTCAGGAAGGGCACCGCGGCCCGGTGCGGCGGCAGGGAGCGACACCGTTTGGTCAGCCGATGGGCACCTGCTGCTTCCTCTTCTGAGGTCTATGAGAACAACGGTTGTGCCACACCCTGTCACAATTTCACGACAATGGCACCGAAGGTGCGCCATGCACACACTTTTTCTCGGGTGGATTTGTCTCCTGCTGGCCTTCGGAGCCCCCCAGGTCTGGGCCGAAGATACTTTGCCGGCCATCGTTAAACGGATTTCTCCGGCGGTCGTGGTCGTGGAAACTCAACGGGGCAACCGCAGGGGGCTGGGGACGGGCTTCTTTATCAATACCCAGGGGCATATTGTCACCAACTATCACGTCATCTTCGGGGCCGAAAAGGCCACCGTCAAAACCCAGGATGGTCAGCGCTATCCGGTCAGACGGATCATTGCCGAGGATCGGCAGGCCGATCTGGTCCTGATGAGCGCCGATGTCCCTCCTCGTCTGGTCGTGCCCCTGGAAGTTTCCGGCAAGTTGCCGGAGGTTGGCGAGAAAATCTACGCCATCGGCCACCCCATGGGACTGGAAAAGACCGTCTCGGAGGGCATCGTCTCGGCTATTCGCAAGCTGCCCAATCTCGGGGAAATTATTCAGATCACCGCGCCCATCTCCCCCGGCTCCAGTGGCGGGCCGGTCTTTAATAGCGCTGGTCAGGTCATCGGGGTGGCCCGCGCCACCTACCGCACCGGCCAGAATCTCAATTTTGCCGTTCCTGGCCAGAAAGTTTTGGCCCTGAAGGGCGGCCAGGGCCATAGTTTCCGGGAGTTTTCCCAAGATATGCCCAGCGCCGCCTTGGAGCAGTTCCAGCAGGGGCGGGAATTCCATGCCAGGAAAAATTATGCCAAAGCCATCCAGGCCTTCCAAGGGGCCGTTAAAGCCAAACCGGATTTTGCCGAGGCCTACTATGGATTGGGTTTGTCTTACGGGGCCATGCGCAAGACCGACCTGGCCATTGAAAATTTCCGACAGGCGGTGCGATTAAAACCGCAAGTTCCGATTTTCCACTATCACTTAGCGCTGGCCTATTATGTCTCAGGGGACCGTCAGCGGACCTTGGATGAGTATCGCCTCCTGACGAAACTGGACCCTGAATTGGCAGCTCGCCTAAAAAGCCTGTTGGAAAAATCCCCCCCTGCCAATTCGCCCCAGTTTGCCCCGGATGGCGGTTGAGGTGAGGTATGCCCGATTCTGACATTAAGTTGTATGCTCTCAGCACTTGTGGCCATTGCCGGGATTGCAAAGCCCTGCTGGCAGAGTTAGGGTGCAAGTATACCTGTGTGGACGTGGATCAACTAAATCCAGCCGAACGCCGGGCGGTTCTGGCCGAAGTGCAGGCGGTGAATCCCCGTCTGTCTTTTCCGACCCTCATCATCGGTAACAAAGTGATCGTGGGATTTAAAAAAGAAGAGATTGAGGAGATTCTCAATGCCCCTCACCGTCCCTGAACTCTATGCTCAGTTGCGGAAAACCCAAGAGCCCAAGGGGTATTACTTCAATCGTGACGAGGCCAAGGTCATGGCGCTCCTGGCCGGTCTCCTGGAGAATAAAGCCCGTTATGGCTACATGGGCTGCCCCTGCCGCCTGCTCTGGGGAGACCGGGACTGGGACCGGGACATTATCTGTCCTTGCGTCTATCGGGAGGCTGATGTCAAGGAATACGGCAGCTGCTACTGCGGTTTATACGTCAGCAAAGAAAGGCATGAAAGGGATCTGCCCCCGGTGAACGTGCCTGAACGCCGGCCACCCGCCAAGACTTTGGGGCCTGATTTTTCATAAATGCCCGTGGGCGGACGGTCGGCCCCATTAGGACTCATCCAAGATCAACTCAATGGTTTCAATCCCCCGCCCCCCGGTTACCCCCACCAACGTGCCGCAGTCGGGGCAGGCGGTCACCGGCAAAGGCTCGTGCCCATCCACATCTTCCTGACAGGGGCCCTGAAAACCACATTTGGGGCAATGGATCGAGCCGGGCACGACGGTGAGGTTTAACTGGGCCCCTGCCAGCGGCGTTTCCCGGATCAGTACTTCGAATGCCTGGCGGAAAGAATCTGGTGAATGAATATCCAGCGCTCCCACCTGCAGGCGGACCTCTTTCACCTGACTATCCTGAAAATCAGCGCCCTTTTCAAGGTTTTTGAGAATGGTTTCCACCAAACGTTGCATTAAAGTATATTCATGCATTGTGGGCTCCCTTGCCGCAGCATTTCCTGAGCAAACCCCTCAGGCAGACGGCTCTCCATCTATGCCGTCATTTTAAAGATAAGTAGCGATTTTCATGCCATAGTGGCATTATATTTTTTTTCTAAGATTTCAGCAAAATATTTCTGAGGACGTTTGGGGCCGGGAAATTTCTCCTCCCGGCGCGGGTATTTTTTCCCTTTACCTGATATTCTGGCAAGGCGCCGATGCCCCGGACTGGGAACAGTTCCCTTGACGAAACGGGACCAGGGGCTTAGCTTATGATGAAAAGGCAGAGCAT
>CAZARS010000018.1:11967-21346 GCA_964487625.1 uncultured Desulfobacca sp. | reverse complement strand
CATTTTCGTCATCAGTGGTGACGGCAGCGAGGAAAATCGGCGCGGTCCTTGCTCTGCCCTTGTTGGCTTAGTCGATATTTTGACTTTTGGTTCTTCATGCCGTTTTTAGAAATTGCCCGGCCAGATCAGCCTGTCGACGCCACAACCACTCTCACCCGCCTCAAGATCCGGGTGTCCGGAGTCGTCCAGGGCGTCGGTTTCCGGCCTTTTGTCTGTCGCCTGGCCCAGCAATATCAGGTGGGGGGGCAGGTCCAAAACACTGCTGGTGCCGTGGAAATGGAAATTGAAGGACAGGCGCCGGTTGTGAGCGCCTTCCTCCGGGACCTGACCAGTAAAGCGCCGGTGCTGGCTCAACTCCAGGAGGTGATGGTAACGGAACTGGCCCCCCAAGGCGAGACCACCTTTATCATCCGGGACAGCGCCTCTGCCGGCCCCACCGCCGCGGCCATCCCGGCGGACGTAGCTCTCTGTCCGGAGTGTGCTGCGGAAATTTTGGATCCACAAGACCGGCGCTATCACTATGCCTTTACCAACTGTACCAACTGCGGGCCGCGCTTCACCATCATTAGGAACCTGCCCTACGATCGCGGCCAGACCACCATGGCCAAATTCCCGCTCTGTAGTGATTGTGCCCAGGAGTATCGCGACCCGCTGAACCGGCGTTTTCATGCTGAACCCATTGCCTGCCCTCGGTGTGGACCGCAGCTCTGGCTGGAGGAGGGGGAACAGCGCCACGAGGCCGAGGCCCTGGCCCGAGCCGCGGCGTTGCTCTGGCAGGGCAAGATTGTGGCTATTAAAGGCCTGGGGGGCTTTCATCTGGCCTGCGATGCCACCAACGAGGCGGCCGTGGCCCTGCTGCGCCAGCGCAAAGGCCGCCGGACCAAGCCTTTTGCAGTGATGGTCCGCGACCTGGAGGTGGCTGCGACCATCGCCGACCTCACTGCCGCCGATAGAGACCTCCTGACCTCGCCCCTGAGTCCTATTGTTCTGGTGCGGCGCCGGCCAGCAGCCGGTTTGGCGGCGAGCCTGGCCCCGGGCAATACTCACCTCGGCTTGCTATTGCCCTATACCCCTTTGCACCTGCTCCTGTTGCAGCAGGCTCCTCCGGTCTTGGTGATGACCAGCGGCAACCGCAGTGAAGAGCCCCTGGCCTTTGAGAATGACGAGGCCCGGCGCACCCTGGCCCCCCTGGCCGATGCCTTCCTTATGCACAATCGGGATATCCAGGTCCCGTGTGATGATTCGGTGGTGCGGCCGGTCCCTGGCTTGGCGCCCATCATCCTGCGCCGGGCCCGGGGTTACGTGCCCGGCACCATTACGTTGCCGATATCTTGCCAAGATACCATCCTGGGGGTCGGCGCTCAAGATAAGAACACCTTTTGCCTGGCTTGGGAGCAGAGTGCGGTTTTGAGTCAACACATCGGCGACCTGGACAGCGCCGAGACCCTGGACTACTATCGCTTAGCCATTGACCATCTGGCCAACCTGTGCCAACGGCGCCCAACGTTGGTGGCCCACGATCTCCACCCTGGCTATCTGAGCACCCTCTATGCCCAGGAGCTGCAGGGGGTCCGCCGCCTAACGGTACAGCATCATCATGCCCACCTGGCCGCCTGCTTGGTGGAGAACGGTCGGCAGGGCCCCTGCCTGGGTCTGGCCTTCGATGGCACCGGTTATGGCCCGGACGGAACCGTCTGGGGCGGCGAGCTGCTGTTGGCCGATTTGGCAAGCTACCAGCGGCTGGGGCATCTCCGGCCGGTTATCCTGCCCGGGGGTGAGGCGGCCATCCGCCAACCCACCAGGATGGCTTATGCCTATCTCCAGGCCGCGTTCGGCGAGGGAGCCTCGGCCCAAGCCGCCGCCCTGGGTCTGGAATGGACGCCCCTGGAAGAGCAGATTCTGCAGCGCCAAGTAGCCACCGGTTGGCAATCCCCTCTGACCACCAGCGTGGGCCGCCTCTTCGATGCCCTGGCCGCGGCCCTCAACATCTGCCGGCAGCGTACCTATGAAGGCCAACCGGCCCTGGAGCTGGAAATGGCTGCAGGGGGCGAGGGGGCGCCACGGTATGACGCCATTATCCACCATGAACCAGATCGTTTGATTTTGGATTCTGTCCATCTCTTTCGCCAAGCCATTACGGACGCCTTGCACGGCACCCCCCCTGGGCAGGTGGCGGCTGGCTGTCATACCTCCCTGGCTACCGCCGTCTTGCAGCTCCTGCAAGCGGCCCGGGACCGGACCGGCCTCAATCTAGTGGTCCTCTCCGGCGGGGTCTGGCAGAATAGTCTCCTCCTGAGCCAGAGCGTGGCCCTCCTCCAGGCCGCTGGTTTCGAGGTGTTGACCCATCGCCTGGTGCCGCCCAACGATGGCGGCCTGGCTTTAGGCCAGGTAGCCGTAGCGGCTGCCCGAGCAAGGCGAGAAAGAGGTTAAAGCCATGGAGCAAAAGAATAAGGGAAGTCTCGGACCGGCCCGCTGACCGCGAGCCATTCATTATGAACTACCAATCATGAACGACGAACTCTAAACTTACTTACTATTATGTGCTTAGCCATACCCATGAAGATTATTGCCATCAATGGCAATGTGGCCACCACCGAAGTGGATGGCGTGACCCGGCAAGCTCGGTTGGATCTCTTGCCGGAAGCAACCTTAGGGGATTACGTCCTGGTTCATGCGGGCTTGGCCATCTCCCGGATAGATGCGGCGGATGCAGCCGAAACCTTGGACCTGCTCAGGAAATTGGCTGATGAAATTCAGTGAGGAATTCCGGGACAAGGCTTTGGTGCAGGAATTGGCCCGGCGACTCCTAGCCCTTGAGCCGGCCCCGGCCACCCTCATGGAGGTTTGTGGCACCCACACCATGGCGGTGGCCCGTTTCGGCTTAAAGATGCTGTTGCCCCCAGGGGTGCGCCTAATCTCCGGGCCGGGCTGTCCGGTGTGTGTAACTGCCCAGGAAGATTTGGATGGCTTTCTGGCCTTGGGGGAACTACCCGGAGTCATCCTGACCACCTTCGGGGATATGGTCCGAGTGCCCGGCAGCCGCACTTCCCTGGACCGTCTGCGGGCTCAAGGTGCCTTGGTACAGATCGTTTACTCTCCCTTCGATGCAGTGGAGCTGGCCAAGAAAAATCCTGATAAAGAATATGTTTTTTTCGGGGTAGGGTTTGAGACCACCATGCCAGCCACGGCCTTGGCCATCCGTACTGCGGCCGAGGCTGGTCTCGAGAATTTTAGTGTCTATTGTGTCCACAAGACCATGCCCGCGGCCTTGCAGGCCCTATTGGGGAGCGGCACGGTGCAATTGGATGGTCTCCTGTTGCCGGGGCATGTCAGCACCATTGTGGGGGCTGCCTCTTACGATTTTATTCCGCGGGACTTTCACCTGCCCTGTGCGGTCACCGGCTTTGAACCGGTGGATATCCTCTTGGGCATTGAGGCAATTCTTCTGCAACGGCAAAGCGGCCGGTATGAGGTGGCCAACGCCTATCGGCGGGCCGTGGCCGCGCCAGCCAATCCCCGGGCTAGACAGATCCTGGCAGAGGTGTTTGCGCCGGTCGATGCCCCTTGGCGGGGGCTGGGGCTTATCCCCGCCAGCGGCGTCCGTCTGCGGTCCCGCTATGCTGATTTCGATGCCCGCCTTAAATTTGCCGCGCACCTGGCCCAGGTCCCACCGCCTCCGTCTACCCCTTGCCGTTGCGGCGAGGTCCTGCGAGGCGTCTTAGCCCCCCCCGATTGCCCTCTCTTCGGCCAGAGGTGCTCTCCAGCCCAACCGGTGGGCCCTTGCATGGTCTCCAGTGAAGGGGCCTGTGCAGCGGCATATCGCTATGGTGGCTAACCAACTGAACCTGACAATATTGTCATAATAAACCCCCCTGGTGGGCCCGAGCCTCCGACCATGACCCTGCTCAACTCCCTCCGCAAACAATTTTATGTCTTCTTGTTGCTGCCGGTGGCGTTATTGCTCGGCGTCTTTATCGCGGTAGGCTACAGCCAATTCCGCCAGATTCTTTTCCAGGAATGGCAGGCAACTGCGCTGGGGAAATTGGAACAGGCGGCCCTGCAGTTGGAGTTGCGTCTGGATAAATTCCGCCAATGGCTCAAACTGTTTAATCAGGCCAGCCTCAGCGCCCGCAGTGAGGAGCTCCAAGCCTGGTTCCTGCAACAGCTCCGGGAACAGGAAGGGCTCATGGCAGTGCGCTTGGTATGGCACGACGCACCGTCCCTCCCCTCTGGCCAGCAAGCCGAAGCCTGGCCTGTCAGGAAGAGTCTGAGTCTGACGCCTGGCCGCTTTGATACTGACCCGGATGCCAAGACGGTGATCGTCCAGGGTCAGATTCTGGATCAGCTGGGCCGGGAGGTCGGCTCCTTGGCAATCGTCCTGCGATGGTCCCAGCTCTTGGAGGGGCTTTTTAGCTCCCCATGGTATCAGAATTATGACACCGTGATCATTGATGAGAATCATCGTTTCCTCTTCCATACCAACCCGACCCAGCGAGCCGGACAAGTTTTAGGAGAAAGTGGCAATGAGTTGGAACTTGCCATTCTCCGCAACCTCACCAAGAAAAGCTCTGGTCTCATCTTGGGAGAGGGCAAGGCAGCCGGCTGGGTAGCAGGCTTTTATCGCTTGCCCCAAACCCCCTGGGTTCTTCTCCTCTTCGCGCAACAACGGCAGGTCTTGGCGCCGGTGCTCCGCTTTCAATATTATTACATCGCAGCCGGGGTTATCTGTGCCTTGGCCGTTTTGGTCCTGTTGCGCCAACTGATCTGCCCCATCATCATGTCTATCCGGGAGATCTCCCGGGCTACGCTGCACGTTGCCGAGGGCCATTATGGCCAGCCTCTGCCAGAGGAACGCCAAGACGAGTTAGGGCAACTGACCCGGAATTTTAACAAGATGGTGGCCGGCCTGAAGGAGCGTGATTATATCAAAGACACCTTCGGGCGCTATGTTGACCCCGAGGTGGCGCGGGAGCTGCTGAGCCGTCCTGAAGCGGCCTTGTTAGGCGGCGAGAGGCGTTTCGTGGCCATCCTCTTCGCCGATTTACGGGAGTTCACCCCACTGGCTGAATCCCTCAGTCCCGAGGCAACCATCAATCTGATCAACCGCTTTTTTTCCCGCATGGTCGAGGCCATCCGGATCCATAAGGGGATTATTGTGGACTTTTTCGGGGATGGTTTGTTGGCTTTCTTCGAGCCTTTGGCGGGCGAGGAGTTGGGTCAATGTGTGGATCGGGGCCGGCGGTGCGCGGTCGAGATGCAGGCGGCTATGCAGGAGTTGAATCTAGCCGGGGAACGCCTTGGATACCCACCGTTGCAGTTGGGCATCGGTCTCCATGCCGGGACCGCCGTGGTGGGTAATATCGGCTCCCAAACCCGGGCCAAATATGGCATCGTCGGCTCCTCGGTGAATTTAACCCACCGGATTCAGGCGCAGGCCCAGGGAGGGGAGGTCGTCTTATCGGCTGAGGCGTATGAGCGCATAACTCCGCCGCCCCCCCTGCAAAGGAAGTTTCAGGTTGAGCTCAAAGGCGTTAAGGGGGTCATGACCCTCTATGCCATCAGCACAGGCCAGGTCTAATGGCCAAGGCAGCAACTCGGTCGGAGCAGGTTGCGAGCGGCATCACCGGTGCTTCAGATCGAAGCGCACCTCATGGCTGCCGCATACCTGGTGGGCGATGCTCTGCACCAGGGCGAGTTCTTTGGGGTTGTGGATGGTGCCCGAAACCACTATAGTGTCGGCCTGGGCCTCTACCTGTAAAGTCGGCATCAGGATGCGGGTATCGGTGGCAATCTTGGCTTTCAGGCGGGCTGCCAGGGCCCGCGCCGCTAACTGCGCCTTGGTCGCAGGCGTGGCCGCCTGGTTTTTCTGCAATAATTCTTTGATTAACAGATCCGCCACCTCTTCATAACTCAGGCTACCGGTGTTGAGCACAAGGTCATAGTTGCTCTGGTCATTCCAATCCTTGCCGTAATTGGCCTGAAGATAACAGGCCCGATCCCTGTCTACCCGGGCGATTAATTCCTCAGCCCGCTGCCGATCCAAACTTTCCCGCACCATGATGCGCTCCAGCCGGACCTCGAGGGGCGCCACAAGACGCACCTTTAGGCAGAACGGCACGCCTTGCAGCAAAAGGTAGGCCCCCCGCCCGATTATGACCACATTATCTCCGGCAGCATAATCCAGGATCAGGGATTCCAGGGCGCTCACATAGCCCCGATAAGCCCAATCGTGGCGCTCCCATAGGGTCGGGCAGACCTCATCCAGGTCCCGGGCCGTCTGGCCCCAACGCGGCCCCAGCTGGTCCAAGTCTCGGAACAGGCGTTCTTTATCCACATATTCATAGTGCAGGCGTTGCGCCACCAGGCGGCCGATATCCCGGCCACCCGCACCATATTCCCGGGAAATGGCGAGAATCGCCATTTTATTGCTCCTCCGTGGACGGCGGGCTGGCTTCAGCGGTCAGAGCCGCCACCCGTTGGACTCGCCGGAAGGTCAGCCAGAGCCAGAGTTTACCCATCAGGATAACACCTAAGGCAAAGACGCCCTCCATCGTATACTTGAACCAAGGCGGCGGCGCTAACCAGAACACGACCCAGGGATCGGTGAAAATCATTTCTGCCCCCACCCGGCCCAAGATTGCGGCGCCGATATAGATAATGATGGGATAGCGGTCCATGAGGAGGGAGAGCAGGTTGCTGGTGAAGACCACCAGGGGGATGGACAGGGCCAGCCCAAAGATGAGGAGGAAAAGATTGCCATGGGAAGCGCCTGCCACCGCCAATACATTGTCCAGGCTCATGGTGATATCGGCAACTACGATAAGCCACATGGCCTGCAGCAGGGTTTTGGCCTCCTTGTCTACCTGCTCCGGCGCCCCCTCCACGAAGAGTTTCACGGCAATCCAGAGAATAAGGACCCCACCCACCAGTTTGATGAATTGGATATCCAGGAGTTTGGCCACAAAAAAGGTTAGGGTTACCCGCAGGAGGACCGCTGCACCAGCCCCCAAGATGATACCCGTTAACCGTTGCCGGCGGGGCAGAGAACGCACCGCCATGGCAATGACCACGGCATTATCCCCGGCCAGGATGATATCTATTATGATGATGTTGATAATGCCGACTAAGAATTTCCAATCCAGCCGGTCCAGACCCCAGGCAGCAAGGTCCATGGGCTGTTACCTCAGCTTTTGCAGGCGCGATGCGCAGCCAACCCTCGTAAACCATCAACCTCCTGGTGGGCAACCAAGCCGGCCGCACAGGAGCAAATTCCACAAATTGACCTCAAGGCCAATGATATCAGAAATTTGATTTCCCATCATTAGTGTCCAGCAGGCTGCTGGCAGAGCTTAAAGAAGACGCCAAAAGCCAAAAAAGCCTTCCACGAATGGCTTCTTCTCTCTGGTTATCCTGAGCGCAGCGAAGAATCTGAGATTCGTTCGCTTCGCTCCCTCAGCATGACAAAATGAGACCAATAGAAGAGATAGGAAGTCGCCTTTAAATCTATGCCAAAACGTTGCTGGACATTCGTGCTTGCCCATGGAGATTGCCCGATCATCGTCGCCAAAGCTGGCAGTCCCCCTACTGGCATGTTTAGGGCAAGGAGGTGTCGGCTGGATAACGTCATGCCGTTGGGCCTGTTGTCACCTGGAGCCGTCATTGCTGCCAGCTCGATTGGTGTTACAGTTGCGCCTCGATCTGCTCTTGGGTCAGGCCGAAGCGGCGTTCCCGGCGTTGGTACTCAAGCAGCGCCAAGAGATATTCCTTTTCCCGGAAATCAGGCCACAAAGACTCGGTGAAATAAAGTTCAGTATAGGCCAGCTGCCACAGGAGGAAATTACTGATGCGGTATTCGCCGCTGGTGCGGATGAGGAGGTCGGGATCAGGGAGATCATGCGTGTAAAGATGTCGGGCGAACAGCTCCCGGGTAATTTCCTGGGGTGATAGGACACCTTGGGCTACTTGGTGGGCCAACCGGCGGGCGGCTTCCACGATTTCGCTCCGGCCGCCATAACTGAGGGCCAGGGTCAGCGTTAAGGCCTGGCCGGCGGCGGTGGCGGCGCTGGTCTGGGCCAATTGTTGCTGAATCTTGGCCGGCAGTTTGCTCAAATCACCGATGGCCCGGAAACTGATTTGATTTTCCTGCATTTCGGCAATTTCTTGCTGAAGGTAGCGGCCCAAGAGCTGCATGAGGGCCTGGACTTCCAGAGGAGGCCTTTGCCAATTCTCTTCGGAGAAGGCATAGAGGGTGAGATAAGGGATGCCCAGTTCCCGGCTGAGTCTGACGATGGTGCGCACAGACTCGGCACCCTCTTGATGGCCGCGGATGCGGTTGTATCCCCGGCGTTGGGCCCACCGGCCATTGCCATCCATGATGATGGCCACATGCCGGGGGAGCCGGTTAATATCCAACTTCTGACGGAGTGATGCAGTCATGAGGCTCGGATTCCACCTTGGCAAAGGCCGACCCATTCCTGACCAGAGCAGGTATTTTTCAGATGTGCCCCTGGTCGCCTTTAAAAAGACATGATCTCTTTTTCTTTATCCGCAGCCAAGGCATCCAATTTTTTGATATAGTCGTCGGTGATCTTCTGGACTTCCTCTTGGGCCTTGAAGGCCTCATCTTCCGACAATTGCTTTTCTTTCTTCAGTTCTTTCAACTGTTCGTTGGCCTCCCGCCGCAGATTGCGCAAGGCGACCTTGCTTTCTTCCGTCATCTTTTTAATGGATTTGACCAATTCTTTGCGGCGTTCGGTGGTCAGGGGAGGAATGGGGATGCGGATGATCTTGCCATCGTTGCTGGGGGTTAAGCCAAGATCAGAGCGGAGGATGGCCTTCTCCACCTCGCTCAACAGGCCGGTATCCCATGGCTGGACAGTAAGGAGACGCGGCTCAGGGGCAGCCAGGGAAGCCACCTGACTGAGAGGCATGGCACTGCCATAGGCCTCAACTTTGATGCCCTCTAGGATGGCCACCGAGGCCCGGCCGGTGCGAATCCGGGCAAAATCCTGCCCCAAGACCTCCAAGGCCCGGTCCATTTTGCGCTTCATCTCATTGATAATCTCAGCTTTCATAATTCTCTCCTTCCACCACAGTGCCGATGGACTCACCCAAGACGAGGCGTCGCATATTGCCTGGTTCCAAGAGCTTGAAGACGATAATGGGGAGATGTTGCTCCAAGGCCATGGTCACGGCCGTAGTGTCCATGACCCGCAGCCCCCGTTGGACGACCTCCATATACCCCAGATGAGGGAATTTCTTCGCCGAGGGATCGCGCAGCGGGTCCCGGTCATAGACACCGTCCACTTTGGTGCCCTTGAGCAGGGCTTGGGCGCCGATTTCTGTGGCCCGCAGCGCCGCGGCCGTATCCGTGGTAAAA
>CAZARS010000018.1:7071-11954 GCA_964487625.1 uncultured Desulfobacca sp. | reverse complement strand
GCCGGCAGCAAAGATCACCACCCGACCTTTTTCCATGTGGCGGATGGCCCGCCGGCGGATGTAAGGTTCGGCCACCTGGCGCATGGAGATGGCGGACATGACCCGCACGGGCACCCCTTCCTTTTCCAGGGCATCCTGCAGAGCCAAGGCGTTTATCACCGTCGCCAACATCCCCATATAATCGGCCTGAGCCCGATCCATATCCTGGGCACTCTCTGCCACTCCCCGGAAAATGTTGCCGCCACCGATGACCACCCCGATCTGGACCTGCAGATCGTGGACCTCTTTAGTTTCCCGTGCCCCGGCCCGGGCCGTCTTGGGGCACAGACCGAATTTCTGGTCCCCCGCCATGGCCTCGCCACTGAGTTTCAACAGGATACGCCGGTATGCTAGTCTTGCGGTGGCTTCCATGTTTGTCCCTACCTCGGCAGTTATGTGGCTGTTCGTCTGGGCAGGCCGTATTGGCATGCTGTTGGGGGCGGGTTCGTAACACGCCCCCGCCGCTACCATCTTACTCGACCCTGCAGCCATGACCTCTGGCGAGGGCACCGGCCCTCGGGTTAATTGGCCCCCAATTGATAGCGGGTAAAGCGGCGAATAATTATGTTTTCTCCGGTCTTGGCACGGATTTCATTGAGGTAATCCTGAACCGTAATGTCGGGGTTCTTCACGTATTGCTGTTCCAACAAGCAGACATCGGCGAAGAACTTTTTCAGGCGGCCTTCCACCATCTTTTCCAGAACGTGCTCTGGCTTGCCCGATTCTTTGGCCTGGGCCAGGAGGATGGCCTTTTCTTTGGCCACCAGTTCCGGGTCCAGGTCTTCGCGGCCCACCGCCAGGGGGTTGGCAGCAGCGATTTGCATGGCCAAGTTCTTGGCAAATTCCTGAAATTCTGGGGTCTTACCCACAAAATCGGTTTCGCAGTTGACCTCGAGCAATACGCCGATTTTGCCGCCTGTATGAATGTATGACGTGATGACCCCTTCGCTGGCCACGCGATCAGCCCGCTTCCGGGCCACGGCCAGACCTTTTTCCCGCAGGTAGACAATGGCCTTTTCTATATCGCCATTGGTCTCCTTAAGGGCTTTTTTGCAATCCATCATGCCAGCGTTGGTCTTGTCACGCAATTCTTTTACTTTTTCCGCAGTTATTTCCAAGGGTCTTTCCTCCTTCAGAGCGATGCCGGAGCCGGTCCGTAGGGCGACCATCAGCGCCTCTGGCTTGTCAACCCGAGCGCCGCCAGTCCTTGAGGGCCGGCCAGTGACAGGGATTAGGCTTGGTCGACTAGACCGCGATCGTCGGTTGCTGCCGCCATTTCAGCCGGCAGTTCCAGGTCATCGGAGGAGATGGGCTCATAGGCAGTGCCTTCGTCCGCCGCCCAGCCCTCCTCGGATTCCTTATCACTTTGCGCCTGCAACCGTTCCTCCCGCAGGGCCAAACCCTGGGTGCAGGCTTGAGCAATGCGAGACGTGATCAGCCGGATGGCCCGGATAGCATCGTCATTGCCCGGAATAACATAATCAATCTCAGTGGGATCGCAATTGCTGTCCACAATGGCCACCACCGGGATATTCATCTTCCGGGCTTCTTTTACGGCGATATTTTCTTTATGCGGATCGACGATGAAGACCATATCAGGCAGCCCATTCATGTCTTTGATGCCGCCCAGGGATTTTTCCAGCTTGGCCGCCTTCTTCTCCATCATCAAGATTTCTTTTTTGGGAAACCGTTTCAGCGACCCGTCTTCCTTCATCCGCTCAAAAGCTTTCAATTTATCAATGGATTTCTTGATTGTCTGGAAATTGGTAAGCATGCCGCCCAGCCAGCGGTGGTTGACGTAATACATCTGACACCGTTTGGCTTCTTCCATAATGGCATCCTGAGCCTGCTTTTTGGTCCCCACAAAGAGCATCTTGCCACCGTCGGCGACGCGGTTGAGAACGAAATCATAGGCGACCTTAAACAGTTGCACGGTCTTTTGGAGATCGATAATATAGATGCCATTGCGGGCGCCGAAAATAAAGGGTTTCATTTTGGGGTTCCACCGCCGGGTTTGATGCCCGAAATGCACCCCTGCTTCCAATAACTCCTTCATGGTAATGGTAGACATGCCGAACTCCTCGCTAGTTTTGACTCCGCCGCCCTGGCTGCCACCGGCTCAACCTGTTGGCCAGGCACTAGACCGGCCCACCAGGGCGTGTGAATTTAAACAAATTTTTTTATCACACCCATTGAGATTTGACAAGCTAAAAGTTGCCGTGAGGGCTGCTCATGAAGCCGCCCAACACTGATACCGCCATGCTCTGGAACATCTTGCTGGTTGCCGCTTTGCTGGTCAGCCTGTTGGGTCTCGGACCGGCCTGGGCCGCCAAAGCCAAGATCCTGGATGGTGAACTCCTGGAGGAAGGGGCTTCCGCGCTTCCGGGCCCAGAGTCAGAGTCACTCCCCCCCACCGAGCAGATGGTCACCCTGTTAAAAGAGTTTACCGTGTCCCTGCCCGTCAACCCCAGCACCGGGATTGTCTGGCGGGTGGCCAGCTATGATCGGAGCTATCTCCAGCTCCTCCGCCACCGTTATCAGAGGCCGACACCATCCCGGCCCGGAGGCTCCGGCCAGCAGCAATTCGACTTCCTGCCCCTGAAAAGCGGCCGCACCACCATCGTCTTCGTGGCCCAGCCCCCCCTCAGTCGGATAGTGAATAAGGAAAAGCAGCATCTGGTCATTATCAAGTAGAACTCAGACGGGCAAAATGCGGTGATTAGCCGGGGGGGGGTGGTTCAGTGGTCCACTGACGGGAGGCCTGCCCATGTTAGGCGGCGGCGCGGCAGGTTGGTCTGGCCATCTTCTCAATCACTGAGCTTCCCCGGAATGCCGGGCTTAGCCCATTTATAAAAAAGAAAACGGGCATGCAGGGGAAAGATGCGGATGCAGCCGTGGGAGGCGGGATAGCCTGGCACAATACCTTCATGGATAAAGTAGTTACCGCCGATATTCAAGGCCAGATCCATGGGCGCGCCATCAAAGAGAGACGAGTTATGGTATTCATCCATATAGTAAATCTGGAAATTGCTGGCTATCCGTGGTCGAGCAGTCCCCGAAGAAATGGGAAAGGTGTGTTTTAAAGTGCCCCATTCATAGAGGCCGAGAAATTGCTGGCGGTGTTTAATCAAGATAAACTTCTCATGGTTGGCAGCTTCCGGGAGAAATGCAGGCAAAATCTGCGGCTCAATGCTATAATCCAGGGGAATATAAATTTTATTCCGGTCGGTGCTCATGTTGCCGGTGCCATTCATCACCAGGAGATAGTGGGTTTTATTGATAATGGAAATCCGATCTATGGCGATATGGGAGATTTTCTTGAGGGAAGGGATGGAATGGACAAAGGACTGGATGGTCTCGCCGTCGGGCACCCGCACTTGCACACTGGGCACGCCGTAAACGAGTTCTATCTCTCCCGTAGTCATAACCCCTCTTTCCGCTAACTCCTTATAAATGCTATTTTTCCGCAACAGGTCCTGGGCTTCCAGGGGAGAGGTCCCGAAGCAACCAATTAAAATCAGGACATTGATGATAACGACAACCTTCATGGTGTTCCTTTGCAATAATGGTTTGGCGCATTTGCCATTTCCTTAGCTTTTTGCTGTCCCCTAGGCATCCCTGACCCGGCAAATGTTGCAAAACTCCTGTCTCATTTTTTACTTACAGAATCTTCATCATAAAAATAAAATAAAAACGACCGGGAAGGCTGTCAATGTGCAATGGACCTCAAAATGGCCAAAAGTACGGGGCCAAGAGCACGGTGACGACTCCCACGATGATGGTTAACGGCACGCCGATCTTAAGGAAATCGCTGAAGCGGTAGGAGCCCGGCTCATAGACCATGAGATTGGTCTGATAACTCCAGGGAGAGATAAAACTGCTGGAGGCGCCGATGAGCAGGGTCATGACAAAAGGCATGGCATTGACCCCCAGATCCGCAGCCAGATCCATGGCGATGGGGAACATGAAGACCGCAGAGGCCACATTGGTGACCAACGCGTTCATGAGGACGCAGCCCAGGTAGATCATGGTCAAAGCTAAATATGGGTCGCTGCCGCCCATGGCGACAAGCCCGGCGGCAATGATTGCGGCCAAACCGCTGGCCTGCACGGCTGCCCCCAACCCCATGGCACTGGCAATGATGATGAGGATATTGAAATCAACGTGGCGACCGGCCCACCGGGTGGTCATGCAGCCGCTGAGGAGCATGGCACCCGTGGCCAGGAGGGCGGCGTTGAGCATGGTCAGCCACCCCCCAGTGGCGGCCGCCACCATGGCTGCCATGATGCCAGCGGCCACCAAAGCCCGGTCGTAGCGCTTGAAGCGGACACCGGTGAGACGTTTAGTGAGGGAGAATTTCTCTTCATTCTGATTGTCGTGGAAAAAATCCTCCTCCACTTCTAAGATCAGGTCATCCCCAGCCTGCAGATTTATCTCGGCCAAGGGCTGCTCTATGGCCTGTCCTAACCGGGACAGGCCGACGATGGCAAAGCGGCAAGAACTGCCATCGCGGGGCAGGTCCGCAATACGCCGGCCGATCTCCGGACATTGCGGCGAGACTACTGCCTCCACCAACCGGTGGGAAAACCGCGCCGAGCCAAACTCTTCGAGCCGTTGCGTCGGCTCTAGGCCGTAGGTATCCCAGAGGGAGGGGATCACATCAAACGTTGCGGCCAGGGTAAGGCGATCGCCGGCTTGGAGCGCGGTTTCCGGGGCTAAGGCGGCCAAGGAGCCATCCGCCCGCCGCACCTCCAGAAGCTGCAGCCCTGGAGCCTCTAAGTACCCGAGATCCTGGAGCGTCCGGCCAATTAAATGCGTGTCCGGGACGACCTGGAACTCAACCC
>CAZARS010000018.1:0-7055 GCA_964487625.1 uncultured Desulfobacca sp. | reverse complement strand
GGTGACATCCGTCTTCCGGGGGTCGGGCAGCAGCCACCGACTGGCCGCCATGATGAATCCCAGCCCCACCAAGGTGACGGGCACGGCCACCGGTGCCATGGCAAACATCTCCAATCGCGACAGCCCCAACCCCGGATTTTTGGCGAGATAATCCCGCACCAGTCCAGCCAGTACCAAATTGGTGGCTGTGCCGATAAGGGTGCAGGTGCCTCCCAGGATGGTGGCATAACTCAGCGGAATATAGAGGCGAGTGGCCGGGAGCCCTACAGATCGGGCCAAGTCCCGGATGACGGGGATAAACATGGCCACGATGGGGGTGTTGTTGAGAAATGCGCTCCCTGCTGCCACCGGGAGGAGGATCTTCAGTTGGGCGGCCAACAGACTCCGGGGCCGGCCAATGAGGCGTTCCACCAGGAGGTTGATGGCACCGGTGCGGTGCATCCCGGCGGCCACCATGAACAACACCCCGATGGTAAGCACTCCGGGATTGGCAAACCCCCGCAGGCTCTCCTCCAGCGGCGCCAGATTAAAGGTCAGGCTTAAGGTCAAGGCCCCCAAAAACACGGCCACCGGCGGCAGATTGGTGGCCAGCAGCAGGGCGAAGACCCCGACGAGGATGGCTAAGGTAAGGTAGGCGGCAGGTTCCATGGGCGATGGTCAGGGATGAAGGGTCAGGGGCCAGCGGCCAGTGGCCAGAAAACGGCGAAAAAGGCAGGGTGAGGGTGAGAAGCCATCGAGGGGTATAATAAATATCCGATCCGCCAAACCCATTACACCATCTCCATAACCCATATCTTACCAGCAGGCCCTTGCTGACTCCCGGGACTTGGTGGAGAAGTTTTCCCGGGCCACGGCTGATGGTTCAGGATTTCAAAAAGCCCAACATCTTGGCCACCGGCCAGGCATTGATGATGTCCGCTTTTTCCGCCCACCCCCGCCGGGCTTGGGCCACCCCCAGGGGCAGGTAGCGCAGTTGGTCAATGTGATGGGCATCAGTGTTGATGACCATCTTCACCCCGGCCTGTTTGGCGGCCAGGATATTAACGTCCCCCAAATCCAGGCGTTCGGGGTAGGCGTTGATTTCTAGGATGGTGCCGGTCTCTTTGGCCAACCGGAGGAGGTCGCTTACCGCCACTTCATACTCTTCCCGACGTTTGAGGATGCGGCCCGTGGGATGGGAGATGATGTCCACGTGGGGATTGGCCATGGCAGTCTGCAGGCGGGCTAGCATCTCCTCCCGGGGCATGCGGAAGGTGGAATGGATGCCGGCGATGACATAATCCATCTGGGCCAGGACTTCGTCGGCAATGTCAATACTGCCATCGTTCAGGATGTTGGCCTCACACCCTTTGAGAACCCGGAAGTTTTTGCCCTCTTGAACAAACCTGGCGTTGAGATCGTCAATCTCTCGGTTCCGAGCCAGGAGCTGTTCTTCGTCCAAGCCATGTTCAATGCGCAAGAACTTAGTATGGTCCGAGATGCCGATATACTCATAGCCCAGTGCCAGGGCCGCGTGGGCAATCTCGGCGATGGGTTGAGCGCCGCCGTTCCAGTTGGAGTGGACGTGGAGATCACCTTTGATATCGCCATAGTCGATGAGAGCGGGCAGGCGGCCTTCCCGGGCTGCGGCCAGCTCTCCTCGATCCTCTCGGAGCTCGGGGGGAATCCAGGCCAGCCCCAGGGTCTGGTAGATCTCTTCTTCGGTCTGGCCGGCAATCATACGGTCCTGCTGATCAAACAAGCCATACTCATTGAGTTTATACCCTTGGTCAATGGCAATCTGTCGGAGGGCAATATTATGCTCTTTGGAGCCGGAAAAATACTGCAGAGCCGCGCCGTAGCTGGCCGCCGGGATGACCCGTAAATCCGCATCGAGGCCTTGGCGCAGGCGCACCGAGGACTTGGTGGGGCCATGGGCCTGCACCTTGACCACATCGGGCAGGGAGATAAAAAACTCCATGACCTTGTCTGGTTGGGTGGAGACCGCCAGGAAGTCCAGATCGCCGATGGTTTCCTTTCGGCGCCGGAACGACCCGGCCACGTCGGCCCGGGCCACGGCCGGGTGGGCCCTCAGCGCGGCTAAGAGCTGCTCGGCCAACGGCCAGACCTCCCCCAAGAGAAAGCGGCCGGTGCTTTTCTTGAGGAACTCAATGCCTTCCAGAATATTTGCCTCGGTTTTGGCGCCAAAACCTTTGAGGGGCGCAATCCGGTGTTCCCGGGCCGCTGCCTCCAGTTCCGCCAAATTTGTGATGCCCAGCTTCTCATAGAGGGTTTTGGCCTTCTTGGGCCCCATGCCTTCCACCGCCATGAGCTCATCCAGATTAATGGGCAGCTTGCGCCGGAATTCCTCGTAATACTCGATTTTGCCGGTCTGCAGGTATTCTTCTATCTTCTGGGCGATGCTCTCGCCGATGCCGGGGATGGCCTTAAGGGCCTTCAGCCCCCCTTGCCGGTATATATCCGCCACATTATCCTTTAGATTTTCCAGGGTGATGGCCGCCTTCTGATAGGCATAGGGCTTGAAGCGCACCCCGTCCATCTCCAGATACTCGGCAATTTCATTGAAAATCTTGGCGATTTCCCGATTTTGCATGGCAGCGCTTTCTTGCTCTGGGCGTTTATGATATTTATTTTAACATGGTACCGGCAGGAGAGCGAGATTAACCTGTTAGGAAGCGCGAATAGCATGACTTTCAGCATTTACCAGCGGCATTGCGAGAGATCCAAAAAGTGGCTGGCTGGTAAGGACGCAGTGAACTGCCGGGATGTTAGAATATTGAATTTAAGGCAAAAGGATCACTTCCATGACCAAACCAGAATCCACCCCGGCACCCAATTTCATCCGGGCCATCATTGAGGAGGATCTGCGCACCGGCAAGTTCGGGGGGCGAGTGGTAACCCGTTTCCCTCCTGAGCCCAACGGCTATCTCCATATCGGCCATGCCAAATCCATCTGCCTGAACTTCGGCCTGGCTGCGGATTATCAGGGATACTGCAATTTCCGGTTTGACGATACTAACCCTAGCAAAGAGGACATCGAATACGTGGAGTCCATCCAAGCGGATGTCCGCTGGCTGGGCTTCGATTGGGGCGACCGTCTTTACTATGCCTCGGATTACTTTGACCAGCTCTATGAATGGGCTGAGAAGCTCATTAGAGACGGCAAGGCTTATGTGGATGAGCTCAGCCCCGAGGAGATCCGGGAATACCGGGGGACCCTGACGGAACCGGGGCGGGAGAGCCCCTGGCGGCACCGCCCAGTGGAGGAAAACCTGGAGCTATTCCGGCGCATGCGGGCCGGCGAGTTCCCCGAGGGCTCCTTGACCCTGCGGGCCAAGATCGACATGGCTTCGCCCAACCTTAACCTGCGGGACCCGGTAATGTACCGCATCAAATATGCGCCTCACCACCGCACCGGCACCACCTGGTGCATCTACCCCATGTACGATTGGGCCCACGGCCAGTGCGACTCCATCGAAGGCATTACCCATTCCATCTGTACCATGGAATATGAGGACCATCGGGCCCTTTATGATTGGTATCTAGATCAATTGGGGATTTACCACCCCCAACAAATCGAGTTTGCCCGCCTCAACCTGAGCCATACCGTCCTGAGCAAACGCCGCCTCATTCAGTTGGTGCAGGAGGGCCACGTCAACGGCTGGGATGATCCCCGCATGCCCACCTTGGCCGGTATGCGCCGCCGGGGCTATCCGCCGGCTGCCATCCGGACGTTTTGCGAACGCATCGGGGTGGGCAAACGGGAAAATCTCGTGGATATGGCTCTGCTGGAGTTCTGCGTGCGGGAAGAGTTGAATAAATGGGCGCCCCGGGTCATGGGAGTGCTAAGGCCTCTCAAGGTAGTCATTGAAAACTACCCTGAAGGGCAGGTAGAGGAATTGGAGGCCATCAATAACCCAGAAGATCCGCAGGCCGGGACCCGGCCCCTTCCCTTCAGTCGGGTGCTCTATATCGAGCGGGATGACTTCATGGAAGACCCGCCCAAAAAGTTCTATCGGCTGGCCCCAGGGCGGGAGGTGCGTCTCCGCTATGCCTTTTTCCTGAAGTGTGAGGAGGTAATCAGGGATCCTGCCAGCGGTGCGGTGATGGAGCTGCGCTGCACCTACGATCCTGCCACCCGGGGTGGTCAGGCCCCGGACGGCCGCCAGGTCAAGGCCACCATTCATTGGGTCTCCGCAGCCCACGCCATCCCAGCGGAGGTGCGCCTCTATGACCGGCTCTTTACCCATCACCATCCCGCAGCCACCGAGGATTTCAAAGCCCACCTCAACCCCCATTCTTTGGAGGTCATTTACCCGGCTTGGCTGGAGCCCTCCCTGGTGGGGGCCGCGGCGGGCAACCATTATCAATTGGAGCGCCTGGGTTATTTTTGCGTTGATCCTGACACCCGCACCGACCGTTTGGTCCTGAATCGCACCGTCGGCCTGCGGGATGCCTGGGCCAAAGTACAAGTGGCCGGCAAACAAGGGCAGCAACCATGAAAGCAGCGGCGCTGCAACCCTGGGAACTGTTGGCCCGTCTCCGTCAGAAGCAGCCGCTGGTGCACCACCTCACCAACTGGGTGACTATCTATGACTGCGCCCAGGTGGTCAAGGTCTTGGGCGGCTCGCCGGTCATGGCCCACGCTCCCGAAGAAGTGGCCCAGATGACTGGGCTGGCCGGGGCCTTGGTCTTGAATATCGGCACCCTAACGCCCGATTTCATCGCCGCCATGCTCCTGGCCGCCCAAGCCGCCAATGCCAAGGGCATTCCCGTGGTTCTGGATGTCTGCGGCGCCGGGGCCACGACCTTGCGAGATGAGGCCAGCCAGCGGCTTTTAGATGCAGCCCGCATTGATATTATCAAGGGCAATGCCTCGGAGATTGCCCGGGTGAGCGGAATGGCGGTCCAGACCAGGGGCGTGGATGCCGCCGCGGTGGGGGCCGATCTCAAGCAGGTGGCCCGGGAGTTGGCCCGGCAGCGGCAGGCAGTGGTGGCGGTCACCGGCGCCGTGGACATTGTCACCGATGCGGATCGGCTTTTCCTGATCAACAACGGCCATCCCCTCATGGGGCAGGTCGTGGGCACCGGCTGCATGGCCACGTCCATCATCGGCGCCTTCGCCGCCATCGAGCCGGACCTAACCCTAGCCGCGGCCTGCGCTCTGATCTGCTTCGGCGTGGCCGCGGAACTGGCGGCCCAACCCGAGATCGGACCGGCCCGCTTCAAGGAACGCCTCTTTGACGCCCTCTATTTCTTGAATGAACAGTCCTTGCGGGCCCGCCTGGCGGTGGCGTAAGCCAAGGGGGAGGAGGACGGGGCCTCGTGCCTCTGTAATGATGAATATAGCTTGGTGAGACAGGCTCTCTGGCCTGGGCCGAGCTTATCCTCGCACCGCAATCAGAACTTGATGCAAGGTTACTACTTCATCACCGCTGCCCGCCTCAGTCGGGCCGGCAATGTCAGCGACGTCCAAGCCGCTTTGGCTGCGGGAGTGCGTGTCATCCAATATCGGGAAAAGGAGGCAGAGCCGGCCGCCATCTTGGCCGAAGCCCGAGAACTGCGCCGCCTCTGCCGCCCGTGTCTGGTCCGCATCAATGACCACGTAGAGGTGGCCCTGGCCGTGGGGGCCGACGGCGTGCATATCGGCCAGGAGGACATGCCCTATGGCGAGGCTCGGCGGCTGCTGGGCCCCGGGAAGATCATCGGCGTCACGGTTAACACGGTGGACCAGGCCCTCGCGGCCGCGGCTCTGGGCGCCGATTATTTGGGCGTATCCCCCATCTTCGCGACCCAGACCAAAGCCGATGCCGGAGCGCCGGCCGGCCTGGAACTCCTCCGGGAGATCCGCCGGCGGGTGCATCTGCCCCTGGTGGCCATCGGTGGCATTACCCTGGAGAACGCCCCGGCCGTCATTGCCGCCGGGGCCGACAGCCTCTGTGCCATCTCTGCGGTGGTAACCCAACCGGACGTCCCCGCCGCCATTAGGGCTTTTCAACGCCTGTTTGCCGAGGCCAGGTCCTTATCCGACGGTGAGGGCTAGGCCCTGGGAGCAGGATAGGCGGCACCAGAACGTTGCGTGGGTGCAAAGGTCAAAGGTCAAGCCTAAATAACCCGAGTTTCCAACTCACGGTCCGGCCAAACTAGCCTTTATCAGGAATGCAGTTGGCCCAGAGAGGGGCATCAGCCACGAAATCCCGGAACGTTGACTCCACGATCAAATAGGAGCCGTCATAGGGGTCTTCCCCCAACATTTCCGCCCATTCCTCCCGGGCATCGGCGGCGTCGAGGGAGCCATACCAGGTGCGGATGGAAAATTCCTCATAAAAGCCCACATGCCGCAACAATTCCCGGGGGTGGTCATCTAGGACCAGATAGGATTGCACCCCTTCATGTTTGCGCACGATTACCTTAAACGCCACAGCTCATCACTCCTTGTCATTCCTGAAATTATGGACTATAGATTTAAGGTATTGGCCCTGCTGGCACTGAGAGGTCAACGACACCCAGACCCAGGTCAGCCAAGCCACGAGCGTCTACATGCTGTCCTTTCTGAGCAATTGGAGGAATTATAGCAAAACCGGCCAGCCGCACCACAGGTTTGGCCCAAGGGAGGTGGCGGTGGCCGCCAAGACTTTGGTTTGTTTAGAGAATCAGCAAGGAAGGCTAACCCGCGGCCATCTTTTCCTGGCCTGGCTGCTCTGTTGCGGCCTGCTCAGCGCCTGCGGTCAGGTACGCCCCCTGCCCGCGGAAATGGCCCTGGCTGATTACACCCCTATTGATCTGGAGCAGCTACGCCGAGGCTCCCCCGCTCTAAAGGCCGGCGACCAGGTGCGGCTCCAGGCCTATTTCTGGGAATTTCTTACTTATGACCCAGTCCCCCAGTACTATTATCTCAATCAGCTGCGCTATCTGCGGCACTGGGGCGATTTAGAGTGGTTTGCCCTCTATCAGGAGCCGACGCTGCGGGGCTATTTTAACCTGGCCACCATGTCGGCGGAGCAGCGCCGCCAGTTTGACCCCAAGCGGCTAGACCCCCTGATAATCTATGGAGA
>CAZARS010000017.1:27046-30596 GCA_964487625.1 uncultured Desulfobacca sp. | reverse complement strand
TCAGTGACGACGAACCCCAGGGTGTAATAAAAAAATTGGCGGGGTTTGTGAGTGCGGGGGGGGGTGTCCCTTTAAAATTAGAGGATTGGGGACGCCGCCGTCTGGCCTATAAGATTGACAAGTTCCAACAGGGATATTATGTCCTGCTGGATTTTGCCAGTCAGCCACCGGTACTCATGGAGTTGGAGCGGAATCTGAAGATCGATGATCGCATCATCCGCTTTCTGTCGGTCAAAACGGGGGTCAATGTCAACGTGGAAGCCTTGCAGCAGGAGTTAGCGGCCAAGGCCAAGCCCAAGGAAGAAGTCCAGCCGCCAGTCGAAGTTGAGACCGACGCAACTGAGGTCGGCCTTGCGGCTACCCCCACCGAACCTGAACCTGACAAAACTCCGGAGGAATAAACCATGGCCATTATGCCCAAAAGGAAACGCCGCTCTACTTTTCACCGCCGCAAGGTTTGCCGCTTCTGTGTGGACAGCAAGCTGGTCATCGATCATAAGGATGTCAATACCCTCAGGAACTTCATCACAGAACGAGGCAAGATCATTCCCCGGCGCATCTCCGGCAATTGTGCCCGCCATCAGCGCAAAATTACTAATGCCATTAAGCGGGCCCGACATCTGGCCCTCATGCCCTATACAGCCAGTATGATCCAAGGCTAGGTTGCAGCGGCGCCGCTTGGCGGAGGTGTAGGTGGCCAAACAGCTCCCCCTGCAGGTTATCAGCGGCCTCTTGATGCTGTTGCTCCTTTACTTTGCCTCGCTTCAGCTGGCGATGCTCAGCATCCTCTTGAGCGCCCTGTTGCCCTTACCCATCATCCTGACCGTGAGTCGGGCGGGCTGGAAAGCGGGCTTGCTGATCTGTGCCGCGGCCCTGGCTATTCTAATCTATCTGGAAAAGTTTGCCGGCCTGAAGGTGGAACTGTTCCCCTTGGTCCATATGTCTTTAGTGGGGCTGACCCTGGCCTTGCTGGCTTTGCGGGCCTTCCCCCCGGAGGTCATCATTGCCGGTTCCACCTTGGTGGGTTTTCTCTTGCAGGCGGGGGTTATTTTCTTCTTGGCCTATCAACAAGGGCTCAGGCCGATGGCCTATTTGGAGCAGACGGTGGCCACTGTCTGGTCTGGGGTCTCGCCCCTCGTCGACCCGGAAAAGGTGTTGGAAAAGGAGCTGCAGCAAGTGGGGATGACTTTGACGGATATGTTGTCCCTGGTCGCCCAACTGACGCCGGCCCTGCTGTTTATCAATAACTGCCTGGTGGCCTTGGCCAACTATCTCCTCGGGCGGACCCTGGAGGGACAGCGCCGTTGGACAGCCCCCAAAGTCCCCCTATCCTGTTGGGAAGCCCCTGGTTGGCTCATCTTTGTCTTGATCGGGTCTGGTTTTCTGCTGCTCCTGGCCTCGGACACCCTGCAGATTGCGGCCCTGAATTTCTTTTTGAGCTGCCTGGTGCTCTACTTTCTCCAGGGCGTGGCGATCTTGGCCTTTAGTTTTCAGCGTTACCAGGTCCCCCAAGCATTGCGTTGGACTATCTACCTGATCCTGATTCTGATAAAACCAGCCATGGTCTTGGTCATGCTCATGGGTCTGGTGGATCTCTGGCTGGATTTTCGCCGCCTGCACCAGCCACCCTCCGAGGCCTGAGCATCCTGACAACCGGGCCAGGCGCAATTTTTTCAAAAAGAGGTATCACCCCGTGAAAGTCATTTTAACTGAAGAAATCCCCAGCCTCGGGTCCATTGGCACCATCGTGGACGTGGCCCCGGGCTACGGCCGCAATTATCTCATCCCCCAAGGCAAGGCCCTGGAGGCCACCAAAGGCAACATCGCCCGCTTTGAACAACAACGGGCTCGCCTCCTCCAGCAATATGCCAAAGGCAAAAACGCTGCCCAGGCCCTGGCCGAACGGTTGGAGCAGATCACCCTCACCATTGCCCAACGGGTGGGCGAATCCGAGCGCCTCTACGGCTCCGTTACCAACGTCCACATCGCCGAGGCCCTGGCCCAAAAAGGCATTGAGATCGACCGCAAGAAGATCGATATGCCCGAACCCATCAAGACCTTGGGCAGCCATGAGGCGGTGGTCAAACTGCATCCCGAGGTTAAAGCTATCCTGAAAATTGAGGTGGTGCCGGAATAACCGGGCCAGTTGGGCGTGCAGAGGTTCAGGAGAAAGAGGGAGCTGGTTGTTAGTCCCGGGCAACCATGGCGAGTTTGCCGGCCTCAAGCTGCAGGTTTATCCTGACCCCAGGAGCACGGCCAAGGCCGCGGCCCAACTCATTGCCGTGGCCGCCCAGGAGGCCGCGGCTCAGCGAGGGCAGTTCTTGCTGGCCCTGAGCGGTGGCACCACCCCGGGTGAGATGCTCGCGCAATTGGCCAAACTGCCCCTCCCGTGGGCGCACCTGCATGTCTTTCAGGTGGACGAACGCCAGGCACCGCCCGGGTCCCCACACCGCAATCTGACCCAGCTCCAGGCCGCGCTCCTCGGGCCGGGTTTACTGAGTCCGGCCCAGCTGCACCCCATGCCGGTGGACCAAGGCGACCTGACCGCAGCTGCCAAGGCCTATGCGGCCCAATTGTACCAGTGGGCCGGGAACCCGCCGGTCCTGGATTTGGTCCACCTGGGGTTGGGCGCGGATGGCCACACCGCTTCCCTTATCCCCGGTGATCCGGTCTTGGAGGTGGCGGATCGTGAAGTCGCCGCCACCGGTCCCTACCAAGGTTTTCCCCGCCTGACCTTGACCTTTCCAATCCTCAACCGGGCCCGCCAGATCCTCTGGTTGGTGACCGGCGCCGACAAAGCGCCGATTCTGACCCGCCTCTTGGCGGGCGATACCACTTTTCCGGCTGGCCGAATCCGCCAAGAAGCAGCCGTCCTATTGGCCGATGCCGCGGCAGCGCGCCTTTTATCGTGACCCCTGACTCCCTAACGGTGAGAGTTGCGTCCCCCTGCCGGTTCCCCATAGAGCCGTCGGTCGCTGAACATCTTATACTGCACCGTTAATCCGGCGGCGGCCAGAATGATAATGGCCACCAAGGCTAGGACATTGCTCCGGCCATAGCCGAAGGAGATGGCGCCATGGATTAGGCCCACACCATACAACGTCTGGACCGCGCCATTCACCGCCGTGGTCACCATGACGAAAAAATCCCGGGCCTGATAAAAAGCATACCCCACGATGGCGGCACCCACCCCACCCGCCAGCCAGACCACGAAATGAGGCAGGAGCAGGACCACGGCTAATTCGGCCAGAAGCATGAAACCGAAAAAAGCACCGATCAAACCGACGCCAAAACTCCAGAGGGGATAGGCCAGCAAGGCCAGAAGAACAGCCAAGACCACTCCCAGCATCAGGCCGATGAGGGGATGGTAATGAACCAGAAAGGTCTGGCCATAGACATACCCATAAAAGAGGCCAGCCAATACCAGGAAAACGCGAAACAACGGATAACCATAAAAACAGCTGATTAAACCGAGTAAAATGGCCAATAACCGGATCCAGATATCCATAAGGCCTCCCTGGGCAAATGAGTTGACACAGTTTTACCGGAG
>CAZARS010000017.1:23854-27036 GCA_964487625.1 uncultured Desulfobacca sp. | reverse complement strand
ATACTATAAGGTCAATGCCACTGGTTGAGACCAAGGTTCAATCAAAAAGATATATTGCTTCGCCCTCACCCAGCCCGACCCCGCCAGGGGGGCCGGGGACTCAAAGAATAAACAGCCAGGTAAACGCCACTCGGGGTGAGATTTACCGGTGATAAAGTGGGGCAGTAATCAAACATGAGATATTATGGCGGCGAGGAGAACAAAGATGGCGCAATTAAAACCCGGTGATCCGGCTCCGGATTTTGCTTTGGTGGATCAAGACGGTCAGACAGTGCGCTTAGCAGATTTCAAGGGTCAGAAACTCCTGCTCTTTTTTTACCCCAAGGCCCTTACCTCCGGCTGCACCAAACAGGCCTGTAGCGTGCGGGATGCCCGGGCCGAACTGGCTGACTTGGGAGTCGCCGCCTTGGGGATCAGTCCGGATCCGGTGGACCTGCAGAAGAAATTTGCCAACAAGCATACCTTGGGGTTTCCTCTCCTCTCGGACCCGGACCATGCCGTGGCCGCAGCCTATGGCGTCTGGGGGGAAAAGTCCATGTACGGCAAAAAATACGAGGGGATCATCCGCTCTGCCTTTCTCCTCGACGAAAACGGCCGTATCATTCAGGCCTTTTACAAAGTTAGCCCGGAGCAAACGGTCCCCAAAGCCAAGGCGGCCCTAACCACCATCGCCTGAGGTTATGGGGAGCAGGATATTATGGCGGGACCCCTCATTGCAACCCTCGCCTCGCCTGGCGGGGCGAGGGCAGGCAGGGGCAATCTTTTTCATCCCAGGAGACTAACCTGCAATCAACAAGATATCTTCTCCCCTCACCGTGACCTCCCCTCCGCCAGCGTGGCGAAAGGCAACTGCGGCAGCAAAGGCCATTCCAGCGCAACTTGGTATAAGTAATTCACTTAAAGAGGGCACGGTTTCCTCCCCCCATACCGCACTGGCGGCCCTTAAAGGCCAAAGATCTGCTCCGTCCCCTCGTTCCAGCCTTCCCATAAATAGGCGTCCAACCGGTCGTCGGCAATCACTCGGAAGGCATATTTCACCTGCTCCACATAAAAATCACAATACGGCGCAGGGGCTTGCATGGTACCAATGGTGGTGAAGACTTCGGCCGGGCAGGGGGCCCCGCAGAAATGGCGGATGGCACAGCTTGCGCAGGGAGCAAAGTCCTCCACCCGGCGGTCGCTGACCCGCCGGAACGGGGCCGAAGTCAATACGTCAGCAATCTGGTCGGTGAAGAGGTTGCCACCCTTGAACTCCGGCAAGCCGATGAACTCGCTGCAGGGGAAGAGATCGCCGGTGGCCGCGACCGCAAAGAAACACCGCCCGCCGCCGCAAGGCGAAATATCGCACATCAGCCGCCGGGCCGTGGGTGCCACGATGCCGATGAGGATATTGGCAAAGTTGGCCAGCACCAGGCGTTGACCGGTCTGTGCATACAGTTCTCCGGCCCGATCCAGGGCCGCGGTAAAGTGCTGGGCCAAAACCTGATCAGCTGGTTTGGCCGCCCGGCCGCCGGCCTGGGTGCAGCGCACCGGATTGAGCATGGCCACCCGCACCTGCTGCCCATGGAAGTAATCCACGATGGCCGGCAGATGGGCCACGTTGGCCTGGGTCACAGTACACATGACGCTATAGTGGGGATAACCGGCCAATTTTTCCAAAACCTGGCTCACCTGGCCGAACACCCCTTTATGACCCCAGGTCCGGCGAGTCTGGTCATTGATGTCGGCCAAGTGGGCATCCAAGGAAATCCCTAAACTGATGCCGCGTTGCCGGATGAAACTCAGGGCTTCATCATCCAACAGTGTGGCATTGGTCTGGATGCCAAAACGGAAGCGGTCGGCGTACTGTTCCATGGCCGGAAAGATCACCTCCCGCCGCAGGAGTGGTTCGCTGCCATGGAAGATCACCTGGGGCCGCACCGCCCCTTCGGGTAGAGACGCCGCGAAATATGCCGCCAGGATCTCCAGGGCCCGCAACAGATCGGCCTCGGCCATATCCACGCCAGCCCGGCGCATATCTTCGGGCAGATAGCAATAAGGGCAGTTTAGGTTACATCGCTCCGTGGGGTTAAAGTAGACCGCGGACGGGGTCAGGCCGAAGCGCAGGGCTAAAAACAAAGACAAAAAACGATCATACCGTCCGGCAAATCCCCGGGGCAATTCGCCCCCCAAGACCAGGTCCAGGGCCTGGTCCCGGGGAGCCAAGGTCCAGAAGGCAGTGTCCGCCTCCACCACCGCAACATAATCAGGATGGTCAATGGCAACCAGAGCAAATCGAGGGCCGGCTCCCACATTGACACCGCCCCCTTGGGGATATGCGACTGGCACGTTGAATAACCTCACTTCCTTGGCGTTAGGGGTCAGCGGTTAATGGCCTCACATTGGTGGTTAGTGGTCGAGCCTCAATGATTTGCCGCCGTCAATCCTAACCTCCAAAACATAGACCCTTTTACCTTTGACCTCGTGCTTCTTGAAGACGGGGGCCGCAGCCCCCGTGCAGTTTACCGAGCAGCCGTCCCTCAGCTCTTCTTATCCAACAGGATGTAATGGGACAGGCCAGTGTTGCTGCCATTCAGGTTGCAGCTGTACCGGAAGCCGATGGGTTTAACCGGTTTCTGGATTTTCGTAGTTTCCTGGACTTTCTGCATCGTTTTTCCTCCTTTCGTTGGTGCTACCATAAAAAAAGGGAATTCCGCGGCAATGCGGAACTCCCTTTACCATCAGAAGTTCACCAGTGGTCGGTAAGCAGGTCTTCTGGCTCTCGGCTCAACCGGCTGCTGCCGCCTTCCCATGAAGGTGGGCCTTCACAGTGGCGGGGTTGCCCCACGCAGCAGCCGTCCCCGATTACAGCGGCGGGACCGCCACGGACTTGCACCGTGTTCCGGGATGCTTACCACCAAGTATTTTTATTTTGCCGAGTCTGCTGCGTTTGTCAAGGGGAAAAATGCGGCGGGCGGGGCCAGCCCCAACCTCGGGATTTTTGCCTTGGCAGGTTTAACGTAGTAGGGTAAAATAAAAAATTCCATATCAAGCCATTATCCCGGTGCGCCGCCTCTTATGGGACGGCTCACCGTATCTCGCTCTTTCAGGAAATTTGCCATGTCGACAGTAACCCAACGGATTCTGGAGGACCATCTCCTCGCCGGTCAATTGGTCCCGGGCGAGGAGATCGCCATCAAGAT
>CAZARS010000017.1:15096-23844 GCA_964487625.1 uncultured Desulfobacca sp. | reverse complement strand
GACCAGACCCTGACCCAGGACGCCACCGGCACCATGGCCTATCTGGAGTTTGAGGCCATGGGGGTGCCCCGGGTACGCACCGAGCTGTCCGTCAGCTATGTGGACCATAATCTTTTGCAGACAGATTTTAAAAACGCCGATGACCACCGCTTCCTGCAGTCTTTTGCTGCTTGTTACGGCATTTATTTTTCTCCGCCGGGCAACGGCATCTGCCACCAGGTGCACTTGGAGGCCTTTGGCATCCCCGGCAAGACGCTCTTGGGCTCTGACAGTCACACCCCCACTGCCGGTGGACTCGGAATGCTGGCCATCGGCGCCGGCGGCCTGGATGTGGCCCTGGCCATGGCCGGGCAACCCTTTTATCTCATCATGCCGGAGATTGTGGGGGTGCACCTGACGGGCAAGCTCCCGCCCTGGGTATCGGCCAAAGACGTTATCCTGGAGCTCCTGCGCCGCCTCACCGTCAAGGGCGGGGTCGGCAAGATCCTGGAATATTTCGGTCCTGGCGTGGCGAACCTGTCGGTGCCGGACCGGGCCACCATCGCCAACATGGGGGCCGAGCTGGGGGCCACCACTTCGGTCTTCCCCGCGGATGCAGTGACCAAGCGTTTTCTGGCCAGCCAGGGACGGGTGGCGGCTTTCCGGCCGCTGCCGGCGGCCCGGGCCAAGGATTTTGCCAGTGTCATGGAGCTGGACCTGAGCACCCTAACCCCCAAAATCGCCTGCCCATCCTCCCCAGACAATGTCAAAGATGTTAGTGAGGTGGCCGGTCTGCCGGTGCAGCAAGTGGCTATTGGCTCCTGCAGCAACTCCTCTTTCCGGGACCTCATGATCGTCAGCAAGATTTTGGCCGGCAAGAAGATACATCCCCAGGTCAGTCTGGAGATCAATCCCGGCTCCCGCCAGGTTCTGGAGAACGTTACCATCGCCGGGGGTCTTCTGCCTCTCATTCAGGCAGGGGCCAGGATCCATCAATCCGGCTGCCTGGGCTGCATCGGCATGGGGCAGGCTCCGGCCACCGATACCAATTGCCTGCGCACCTTCCCCCGCAACTTCCCAGGTCGCAGCGGTACCAAGAATGATCAGGTGTACTTAGTCAGCCCCGAAACCGCGGCGGCAGCTGCCCTCTATGGCAAGATTGTCGATCCCCGCACCCTGGGCGACTATCCGGTCATTAAGCAGCCCCGCCAGTTCGTGGTGAAAAACCGGCAACTACAGGCCCCACCTGAGCCGGGGACCCCATGTCAGATCATCCGGGGCCCCAATATTAAACCCTTCCCCAAGTTCACGGCCTTGCCCGATTCCTGGCAGGGAGTCGTCCTCCTCAAAGTGGGCGACAACATCACCACGGACCATATTATGCCGGCGGGCAGCCAGATCCTGCCGTTGCGCAGCAATATTCCGGCCATCAGCGAATTTGTGTATAACGCCGTGGACCCGGACTTTGTCAAGCGGGCCAAGGCCGCCGGGGAGGGGGCCATCATCGGCGGGGATAATTATGGCCAGGGCTCCAGCCGGGAACACGCCGCCCTGGCACCCCGCTACCTGGGGGTGCGGGTCAAGATTGCCAAGAGTTTTGCTCGCATCCACAAGGCCAATCTCATTAATTTCGGCATCTTGCCTCTAGTCTTGGAAAATCCGGCCGACTACGATCGCCTGACCCTGGGTCAGACCCTGCAGCTCCCCGAAGTCCGGGCCCGCCTCTTGGCCGGGGAAGAGCGCCTCCCCCTGCGGGCGGACGGCCAGGAGATCTGGCTCAAGGTGGAGCTCTCTTCCCGGCATCGGCAGATCATTGCGGCCGGCGGCCTCCTTAATCTGGCTGGCCAGGAGAAATAAGGACCGCCAGCCGAAAAAAAATCCGCTTAAAGCCCCGAGCGGCAGCCAAGGGATAAAAGAAGGAGAAGGGAAAGGGGAAAAAAGTTTTGGTGCGCTTGTTTATAGCGGGCGGCCAGGACGTCAAGACGGGCCTCCCGGCCCGCCTTGAACGCCTTCCAGTGGGGCTTTAAGCATTCTGCCGCAGCTGCCGGCGCAGTCTTAACAGAGCCGGCGCCAAAAGGACCAAAGCGGTCGGGACCGGCACCGGGGTCACGCCATGTATCCTGAGTTGGCTATCCACAAATTGTATGGTCTGGTTGATCTCGGCAGCAAAGTCAGCCTGGCACAGGCCCATGGCTTCATTGATAAAGCCGGCCAGGAACAGGGCGATTTCCTCTTTTTCCATGGGTAGCGTAATGCCATAGCTACCTAGGTAGGCCTTGGCCAGATCGGCGAATTGGTCGGCCAGAATGGGCACGGCTTGGTCCGGCGGTTGGGTCAAGGCGTATCCATAGCCCAGCATCATATTATTGAAAAAGTATTCTGCCCCGTAAATGAGGGCCGCGGCCTGCGCCGGATCTAGGCCAGCTAACTCAGGAGCATAGGCCTGCACGAGGAGCGCTGGAAAAGCGCTGGTCCGGGTCTGGACGGAAGCCATAATTTTCTGGCCGATGGTGGGATTGAGGGCCAGGATCAGGACATCCACCCCAGTTTCCACGATGATATGGGTCAATTCTTCGGCCACCGGCGCCGGCAGATTAAGGGCTGGCAACAGCTGGGACGAATTCACCAGCGCAGCCGTCTTGACAATCACATAACCGTCGCTCAGGCCATAGGTAAGCCCCTGGTGGTGGGCTGTATAATCTGCCCCCCAATCATCATTGTGGCTCATGAAGCCATAGGCAACGGAACGGGTGGCCCAGTCACCGCCTTGGGCTGCTTGCCAGAGCCGCATGGACTGGTGATGGGCCAGGTCATGCAATTGGGGTTGGAAGGGCGAACCGAAAAGGTAATTAAAAGTATCCAAGGCCATGGCGCCATAGATCTCGTTGAGATTGGCTGCTCCGCTCACAGCTCCCAGCAGATCGGCGACATGGGCATGGGTCGCCGAACCCCAGGCCAAGACTTGCACCGGCCAGAGCAACAGCCCCAGCACCAGCAACAGGAGGGCCCAGCGACGCCAACTGTGGGAAAACATCGTACTCTTCATGGTCATACCTCCCTTGGTGATATTTTTCCAAGAAAGTAATTTCCCTTTATTATTATTTAGTTTTTCTTCTGTCAGTTTCAACAAATTTTTATGTTTGGTCAAACCATCTGCACTCGGCCTAGGAGAGGCTAAAAGATGCCACAGACCGATAGCCTGGGGGCCTCACCGCCCAATCTAGGGGAGCTCCTTAAACCAGCCCAACGGCAGCTGCCCCTGGCACCCCTCACCACTTGGGGGATAGGGGGACCGGCGGAGTATCTGCTGGCTCCCGCCACGGTCGGCGAGGCCAGGTCTGTTCTCGCGGCGGCCCGATCCGCCGGCTGGCCGGTCTTTTTTCTGGGGCGGGGTTCCAACGTCCTCATCGCGGATACTGGCCTGCCTGGGATAACCTTACACTTGCCGCGCTTTTGTCAGGAATTAACCTGGGGGGAGGGACAGGTCATGGTGGGGGCCGGAGTCTATCTACCCCGGCTGGCGGCCCTCCTGGCAGCCCAAGGCTGGTCCGGCTACGAGTTCCTCATCGGCATCCCTGGCACTGTGGGTGCAGCCGTTCGCCTTAATGCCGGGACCGGCCCCGGCCAGGAAATGGCGGAGAGAGTCGAGCGCGTCACCGTCCTGACGGAGGAGTTACAGATCCGGACTCTGGCAGCCCCGGACCTGGCTTTTGGCTACCGTTTCTCACGGTTACTCAGCCATCCCCGGTGGCTGGTCCTCCAGGCCACCCTGCGGCTGGAGCACCGGGAAAGTCCGGCTCGCCTGCAAGCCCGACACCAGGCCATCATCCAGGCGCGACGAAGCAAATTCCCCCGGGACAAGCTCACCTGTGGCAGCGTCTTTAAAAACCCACCCGGGGGGCCGCCCGCGGGCTGGCTCATCGAGCAATGCGGTCTGAAAGGGCACGCCCGGGGAGATGCTCAGGTGTCAAGCCGACACGCCAATTTCATCATCAATCGGGGCAAGGCGACCGCGGCCCAGATGCGGGGACTGATCAGCGATATTCAGGAAAAAGTCTGGCAGCGCTTTGGCATTGCCCTGGAACGGGAAGTCGTTTTTCTGCCTGAAGACGCCGGGACCTAAAGAAGGAGCTAGGGGTCTCCTGGGTCCTGAACCACCTCCCCGGCGACGCTGGCCCCACAAGGTTTGGAGGCGGTGGCGGCGGGAAGCCGCATGGAAAATCATCGCCCTTGCGACAAACAACAATTAACAACCCGAAACTCAAAACTTAAAATTCCTAAGGAGATGCCCATGATCCGCCGGGAAACCATCTACTTTAAGAAACCGGGCCCGGAAAATACCGAGGCCTGCCTGGAGCTGTTAGTCAAAGCCAAAGATGAGGGATTCAAACACTTCGTGGTGGCCTCCACCACCGGGGAGTCCGGTGCCAAGGCCGCCCGCCTGCTCCTGGCCCCCGGCACCGATCTGAATCTGGTGGTGGTGGGCCATTCGGTGGGGTTTCGCGGTCCCAACGTGGATGAATTCCTTCCGGAACACCAACAGGAAATCAGCAACCTGGGGGGAAAAGTCTTCAAAGGCACCATCCTGACCCATTCCTTGGAGACCAGCATTGCGGAGATGTTTAAAGGGAGTGCCCCCACTTTGCTCATCGCCAACACTTTGCGCCGTCTGGGCCATGGTATCAAGGTATGCTGTGAGATCGTCATGGAGGCGGTGGATGCCGGCTTGATCCCCGAAGGGGAGGAGATCGTGGCCGCAGCCGGTTCGGCCCGTGGCTGGGATGCGGTGGCCATCCTGCGGTCTGCGGCTTCCAAACGGTTCCTGAGCCTCACGGTCCTGGAAATCTGGGCTAAACCCCGGGGGTAGCCAGGACGAAAGCAGGGAAGAGGGCAAGAGGGCAAGAGGGCAAGAATGGGACATTCTTGTCTCTGTCTTTATGACTGGCTCATAACCCCCCATCACCCCCACCGCGGCAGTTCGGGGCTATGCGGCAGTTTTTTGGCTTACGGCTGAGGAACGGTTTTTGCCTATGACGTTGCGCCGGCGCCTCCGATATATTTATCTGCAGTTGCGCCGCCTGCCTGGCGATCCCCGACGGATTGCTGCGGGTATGGCTTTGGGGGTGTTCATCGGGGTCACACCCACCATCCCGTTCCACATGATATCGGCCCTAGCCATTGCCCATGTTTTAAAGATATCCCGGGTGGCGGCGGTGATGGGCTGTTGGATCAGCAACCCCATCACCATCCCACCCTTTTATTATTTTAGTTTCAAAATCGGCAAGTGGCTGCTGTATCCTGACCATCCCTTAAGCTTGCCGGAGAGTGTTGATGTGCGGGAGTTGCTCCGGCTCGGTTGGGAGGTCAATCTGGCCCTGCAGCTGGGCGGGGTCATCCTGGCGGCACCCTTTGGTGTGGCCGCCTATTTTCTTACCCTGAGAGCGGTGCAGAAGTATCGGCGCCGCCGCCCCGGTGGTAGTCAACGTGCCCTTCCTTTCGCCCAAGAACCTTTGCCGCCGCCACGGCCTGACGCCTAACACCGACCTTGGCCAACATTTTCTTCTGCACCCCCACCAGGCCCAGCGGCTGGTGGCAGCCCTGGAGTTGGACCCCACCGCCACGGTGGTGGAGATCGGGGCGGGGCTCGGGGCGTTGACGGTTTTTTTAGCCGAGGCCGCGGCACACGTGGTGGCCCTGGAGGTGGATGAACGGTTGGTGGCCATCTTGCAATCTGAAGTGGCCGCCGCTCACCCCCAAGTACAGATTCTCCGGCAGGATATTCTGGATTTCGATCTGGTGGCCTTGAGCCGGGCAGTGGGCCGACCTTTGGCCCTTATCGGGAACCTGCCCTATCAGATCACCTCGCCCCTCCTCTTTAAATTACTGCAGGAAAAGGCTGCGGTTCACATCATGGTGCTTATGATGCAGTTGGAGGTGGGGCAGCGCCTCCTGGCCCAGCCCGGGAGTAAAGAGTATGGCATCCTCTCGGTTCTGTTGCAGTATCACTTTCGCCTGGAACGCCTGTTCACCCTGGGGCCCCAGAATTTTTATCCGGCCCCCAAGGTCGAATCAGTGGTGCTCCGGGGGCGGCCGCGGCACCCCGAGGTGGCTGCCGAGGATGAGGCAGCCCTCCAGCAGGTGGTCAAGGCCGCCTTTGCCACCCGGCGCAAGACCCTGAAGAATGCCCTGGGCGCCCACTGCCATCTCTGGCATCTGACCCAAAGCGGTCTCGTAGACCTCTTGCTGCAACTCGGCATCGATCCGACTCGCCGGCCCGAAACCCTGGCAGTGGAGGAATTTGTCAAACTCAGCAACGCCCTGACAAAACGCCAGCCCAGTCTGGCCTCATAAGCATAAGACGTTGACTTCCTTGGCATGAAATTTTATAAAACGCCCTGGCAGGACAAAACCGACCTGGCCAAGCAAGTGGGAGGCCGGTTATTTCCCAGACACGCCCTATGATCACCTATCCCATTAAAATCCTGCACCTGTTTGTCAGCCTGCCGGTGGGTGGAGCAGAGGACTTGTTGGCCAGCATCATGGCCAACCTGGATCCCCAGCGTTTTCAGGTGGCAGCGGTCTGTCTGGGGGAATTAGGGCCGGTGGGTCAAGAGTTGGTACGGCAGGGCTATCAGGTCACCGCGCTCGGACTGGAGGTGAAGCGGTCCCCCTGGTGGCGCCTTATCGGGGCCGTACGCCAGGAGCTGCGCCGCCAACAGCCGCACATCCTGCATACCCATCTCTACCATCCCAACCTTTATGGCCGGTTGGCCAGCCTTGGTTTGGGGTTGGCCGGGGTGGTGGCTTCGGTGCATAATGCCTATACCCGGGTCAAGTTGCACCGCTGTCTCTGGAATTTCCTCCTGGCCGGTTGCACCGACCGGATCCTGGTGGGCTCCCGACAGGTGTATGCCGATGTCCGCCGCTATGATCGGGTGCCAGCCCAGAAGATCGTTATGCTCCCCTATGGCATCCAGATGGCGGACGTAGTCTGTCCCTTGTCTCAAGCCGAGGCCAAGGCTGCCCTCGGCCTCACGGGTTTTTGTCTGGGTACCATCGGCCGCTTGGAGGAGCAGAAAGGGCACCGCTTCCTGCTGGCGGCCATTCCGGCCCTAATCTCCCAGATTCCCGACCTGCAGGTACTGATAGTGGGTGACGGCCGCCAGCGCACCGCTTTGGAGCAGCAGGCCAGAGAATTGGGAGTTGCACCCGTGGTGCATTTTCTCGGGATTCGCCGGGACTTGGCCTTGCTGTATCGGGCTATGGATGTGTTCGTGCTGCCCTCCCTCTGGGAGGGATTGCCTTTGGTCCTCCTGAAGGCCATGGCGGCTGGCCTGCCGGTTATTGCCAGCCAGGTCAGTGGCGTGGAAGACGTACTGCAAGACGGCGTCAATGGCTGCCTCGTCCCTCCCGGCGAGCCAGCTGCGTTGGTGCAGGCCGTCTTGGCTTTGCAGGCCCAACCCGAGCTCCGGTCGCTGTGGAGCCGCGCCGCCCAGAAAACCATTGCCAAGGAATATTCGCTGGAAGCCATGTTGAAAAAATTAGAGGACCTATATCTGCAATTGGCCGGAGGGGCGCCATGACCCCGCCTCGCCCCTATACCATCCTGCATACCGAGGCCTCCCTCGGTTGGGGGGGGCAGGAACATCGGATCGTGGCCGAAGCCCAAAGCATGCAACGCCGGGGGCATCGGGTCCTGGTGGCGGCCGACCCCCGGAGTGAACTGGCCCGCCGGGCCCCCCGATGCGGCCTATCCGTGCTGCTCCTCCCCTTAGGTGGCCGTCGCAACCCTGCTGCCCTCCTGAGTCTGCGCCGTCTGCTGGAACACCACCGAGTGGATATTCTCAATACTCATAGTTCCTTGGACAGTTGGCTCGGCGCCTTGGCAGTCTTGGGGCGCAAGCAGACCAAGCTGGTGCGCACCAGACATCTGAGCACCGCCATCCGTCCCAATCTCCCGACCCGCTGGCTGTATCAGCAGGCTGAGGCCATTATCACCACCGGCGCGGCCATCAAGACCTTGATCCAGGCGCGGGCTCAGGTCCCGGCCGACCGGGTTATTTCCATCCCCACGGGTGTCCCCCTGGAGCGTTTTCACCCGGGCGTGCCCGCAGATCGGCACCGGCTGCCGGAGGCTTGGCCGGCTGCAGCCCCCATCATCGGCAGCGTGGCAGTCCTGCGCTCCTGGAAAGGCCACCTTTACCTCCTGGAGGCCTTGGACCAACTGCGGCGGGCGGGGTCTGCTGCCCGTTTGCTGCTCGTGGGGGAAGGGCCCTACCGGGTGGTGATCGAAGCCAAGATCAGAGAGCTCGAACTTCAGGAGCGGGTCTATCTGGCCGGGTACCAGGATGATGTCCCCTCCTGGCTGGCCCTCATGGATATCGTCGTCTTGGCCTCCTATGCCAACGAAGGGGTGCCCCAATCCCTCCTGCAGGCCATGGCCATGGCCAAACCGGTGGTGGGGACCTTGTGCGGCGGCATCCCCGAGATTGTCACGCCGGAGGTGCATGGCCTCCTGGTGCCGCCCCGGGACAGCCGGGCTTTAGCCGGCGCCCTGGGCCGGCTGCTGGCCGCCCCCGAGAGTTGGGCGCTCTTGGGCAATCAGGGTTTAGCACAGGTTCAAGCCAGATATTCTTTGGACCAAATGGCGGCCGCCGTCGAAGCGGTCTATGCTCGCCTGTTGCCCTGAGCCCTGAACTGGCGCTTGCCTCCCCCTACTCTCTATGATATATGAAATCCTGAGTGTCTGGCAGGCTTCTAACAAAGCCT
>CAZARS010000017.1:8326-15086 GCA_964487625.1 uncultured Desulfobacca sp. | reverse complement strand
AAGGACGCTGAAGGCCAAAAAAGCCTTCCACCAATGGCTTCTTTTCTCTTATCATCCTGCGCGCAGTGCAGGAGCTGAGATTCTTCGGCCACTCCGCTCCTGCAGAATGACAACAGGAGACGAATATAAGAGATACGAAGGCGCCATTAATCTTATGCAAAAACTTTACCGGACAGTATTGCTATAAAATATTTAATTATACGGGACGCCAAGGATATACGCGTACTTAGTTCAGCCCCCCTCATTGGCTAGTCTGAGCCGCTGGAGGCGGCCAAAAATATCCCGTAGTCCGTGAGCAGACGTTTTCGTCTTTGCCTGGAGGGGAATGGTGGCATGAAAGAAAGAAGTGCCTGATCAGGCGCAGTGATTAATGACGGTTGTTAGAATTATCATCCGGCTTGGCAGCCAGGAATACGAGGCCATGGCGGGGTGGTCGGCAAACCGCCCATAAAGACTGGTTTTTTTATCCCGGGCCCATTCCTTGGACCACCTTACAACGGGTGCTGGATGAAAACTGATCATCACACCTCTCACCCCTTTTCATCCCTATAAAGTCAAAACCTATGATCGTTGTCAAAGATTTGACCAAGTACTATGGCACGTTCGCGGCCATACAGAATCTGACCTTTGAAGTGGCGGCCGGGGAAATCGTCGGCTTTTTAGGGCCCAATGCCGCAGGCAAGACCACGACCCTGAAAATTTTAGCAGGTTACATGCCTCCCACCTTTGGCACGGCCACGGTCAATGGCCACGATTGTGTGGAGGAGTCCTTAGCGGCGCGGCGGTCTTTGGGCTACCTTCCTGAGACTGTGCCGCTGTATCCTGACTTAACCGTCAGCCAGTTTTTGGATTTCGCCGGGCAGGCCAAGGGGTTGGAACGCCAGGAGCGGCGGCGGGAGGTGGCTCGGGCCATCAGTGACTGTTCCCTGGAGGAGGTCAAAGATACCCTCATCGGCGTGCTCTCCAAGGGTTTCCGGCAGCGGGTCGGATTGGCCCAAGCTCTGTTGGGTCGGCCGCCCCTGCTCATTTTGGATGAGCCCACCATCGGCCTGGACCCGGCTCAGATTGTCGAAATCCGTGAACTCATCCGGCAGTTGGCCGGCGAACACACCATTATCCTGAGCAGCCATATCCTCCCGGAAGTGAGTCAGCTCTGCCAAAGGGTCATTATCATTAACCGGGGGCAGATCGTGGCCAGTGATACGCCAGCCAACCTCACCCAGCAACTGGGGCGGGAGGCCCGGATTCATCTGCGGGTCAGGGGGCCCGAGCAGGAGATCGCGGTGGCTTTGGCCGCTCTACCGGGCGTCAAGGCCGTGCGACGGGGCTTTTATGTTGGAAGCTGACCTGGATTATGAGGTGCGCCCGGCCGTGGCCCGCAGCGTCGTCCAACACGGTTGGGATCTTCTGGAGCTCCGAACCCAGGAATTCACCCTGGAGGATGTCTTCATCAATTTGGTGACGGAAGAAGAGATACCGACCGAGACCCGACACTGATGGTGCCTCAGGCCTGGACGTCGGGTGATGGCTTTGGAAGTTAGTGCTGGCGATCTTTGCCAGGCTGGTTTGCCCTTCCCTGAGGAGCGGTGCTGGTGGCCAAAGACCATTGATAACCCATAAACTCATATCCTAAGGCACTACTGTCCGGCAACGTTTTTGCACAAGGTTGACGGCGCCTTGGCATCTCTTATAGCCGTCTCCTTTTGTCATGCTGTGGGTGGAAGGCTTTTGGGCTTTTGGCCTCCTTTTGCAAGCCTTGCCAGGAGCCTGCCGGACACTCATGAGCCAAAGGCAATTCAAAGGATATTTCGCCCCCCTCACCCTGGCCCTTTCTCCCGGCAAGCACTAAGGAGAGGGACATGAGGATGGACAGATAGTGGCGGACAACTTGTTAAAAGAACCTTGAATCTTCAACCTTTAGGGTTTGCCTATGAGCGGATGCTTAGCTGTGTGGCGCAAAGAATTGACCGTCTATTTTGCCACGCCGATCTTTTATCTGACCGGTTTTTTCTTTCTCCTTCTGGCGGGTTATTTTTATTACGCCAATTTGGTGTACTATACGGTCTTAAGCTTTCAGGCCGGACAAAACCCCTATTTAGCCGGGATGCTTCACCCCCTGCAGATGGTCTACCGCCCTTTCTTCGGCAACTTGGCCGTAGTATTTCTCTTCCTGGTGCCCCTCTTGACCATGCGCCTCATGGCGGAAGAGCGCCGGGCCGGCACCATGGAGCTCCTCCTCACCTTTCCTTTGACGGATTGGGGGGTGATCCTGGGGAAATTCTTGGCCGCCCTGGGGCTTTATGTGCTGCTGCTGGCCATTACCGTGGTCTATAGTCTGGCCTTCCGCTTGATCATGCCACTGGATTGGCCGGCCATTGCCGTGGGGTATCTGGGTCTGCTCCTCTTGGGGGGGGCCTTCCTGGCCCTGGGCCTGTTCAGTTCGTCCCTAACGGAAAATCAAATCATTGCTGCGGTCATTGCCTTTGGCCTCCTCTTGTTGTTTTGGATCATCGGCTGGTACGAGGAATTGGGCCCTCCAGCCTATCAGGGGCTGTTTCGCTACCTGTCCATGATGGGACATTTTGATACCTTCAGCCGGGGGGTCCTGGATACCCGGGACGTCCTCTATTACCTCGGCTTTACCTATTTTTTCCTCTTTCTCACCAAGCGTCAGCTTGAATCCCGGCAATGGCGAGGCTAACCATGGCTTCTCAGATACCTGTCCGATCCACCCGCCGCAAACTCGTGTTGGGGACCGGTTCGGCCGCCTTGGTGCTCATCGTGTTGGCCATCCTTATCTTTCTGGCCCTGTTGGGCGAACGCTATTCCTGGCGGTGGGATGCCACCGCTGACCGCAGCCAATCGCTGAGCAAGATCACCCAAAACATCCTGGCGGAAGTCAAAGAACCTTTGACAATGACGGCCTTTTTACCGGAGGGCCAAGCTGACCGGCAGCAGGCCAAAGAGCTGCTGCAGAATTATCAGTATCAGAACCGACTCATCACCTTCCAGATCGTCGATCCGGAGCGGCAGCCGGCTGTGGCCCAGCAGGCGGGCTATCGCCTGCCCGGCAACATCCTGTTGGAATATCAGGGCCGACGACAGTTGGCGCAGAGCCCCACCGAAGAGAATCTCACCGATGCCATCCGCCGGCTCCTCAATCCCCGCCAGAAAATCGTCTATTTCCTGACGGGCCATGGCGAACGGGGAGCCAAGGAGTCGGAGCAGGGCAGTTTCTCCCAGGCGCGGCAGGCCCTGGCCCATGAGGGCTTCGAGGTGCAGGACCTTAACCTGCTGACCCAACCCCAGATTCCGACCGAAGCTGCGGCCGTCATCTTGGCCGGGCCGGAAAAGCCCCTTTTCCCTCCCGAAATAAAAGCTTTGGAGGACTATCTCCAACACGGCGGGCGGCTCCTCCTCCTCCTGGAGCCTTTTAAAGACGCCGGTTTGAAAGACTTTTTAGCGGGCTATGGCATTGTCCTGGACAATCGTTTAATCCTCGACGACAACCAGGTTAGCCGGGCTTTGGGGGCCAGCCTCGCCATGCCCCTGGTCATTCAGTATGGCAACCACCGCATCACCCAAGATTTCAGCAACTTGGTAACCATCTTCCCCATGGCTCGCCCTCTCTTTCTGGCCAAGGAGGCACCGCCGGAGGTGCAATTGACCCCTCTGGCCATGACCACCAAAACCAGTTGGGCCAAGGCCGGCCAGGAATGGCTGAAACAGGGGCGGGCCGACTTTGACCCCAAAGAGGACCTAAAGGGCCCCTTCACCCTGGCGGTCCTGGCGGAAAAACGCCTGGCCTCATCAGAGGGCCAAGGCAAGACTGGCAACCAGCCGGCGGCGGCTTCCACCCCTGAAAAAGCGCAGGCGGATACACCAGCTCGAGAAGCCAAGGAGGGACCTGTAGACCAAGCTGCCGCACCGACACCTGCCTCGGAGGGAGAGGCCAACAAGACTGCGGTATTGGCTGTCTTCGGCAACGTCCGGTTTGCCGATAACAATTATTTCAACCTGTCGGCCAACGGTGATTTCTTCCTGAATACCGTCAATTATCTGGCTGCGGAAGGAAGTCAGATCACCATCCGCCAGAGCGACAAAAAGACTCAGCCTCTGCTCCTCACCGGCTACCAGGGTTGGGGCATGCTCCTAGTCTGTCTGGTCTTCCTGCCCTTGCTTATGGTCTTGGCCGGGGTGATGGCGTATCTACGACGGAGGGCACGGCGGTGCGCATTCAAAAGCTCTTGATGTATCTGGCCATCCTGCTCGTCGTGGCGGCTGGCTACCTCTTTTCGGAGTACTACCAAGCCCGGCAGGTGGCTCAGGAAAAGGAAGCCAAAAAGGTTTTTCAGGTGCAGGCTGCCGCTCTACAGCGGCTCATCCTTAAGAGCGACAAAGGGGAAATCCGTCTAGAGAAAGCGGCGCCAGCAGACACCGCCGAGGGCTCAGCGACGTCATCCCCGCCGGCGACGCCAACGCCAGCCTGGCGTTTGGTGGCGCCCATCCAGGCTGCCACTGACGAGTTAACAGTCACTTCTCTGGTGACGGCCTTGGCCGACCTGAAGGTGGAGCGCCGGCTGGATGAGATCGGTCCGGACCGCCGCCAAGAATTCGGTCTAGATAAGCCGATTTTTACCCTGACCTTCGAGGCGGCTGGCCAGACCCGGACGCTCCACTTCGGCGGGAAAGTTCCCGGAAGCCAATTCATCTATGCCCAAGTTGAAGGCGATCCCCGCCTCCTGGTGCTCCGCCAAGCCGACAAAGAGACTCTGGACCGGACCTTGACGGCCCTGCGGGCCAAAGAGATTTTTACCCTGAAGCCCACAGAGGTGACGGAAATCCGGCTCATCCGGCCTCAGGAGCAGATGATCCTCCAGAAAAGCGGCGGCGAAGTCTGGGCCCCAGCCGCTCCACACCAGATAAAAATCCGCCAGGATCGAGTTAAGGCCCTGGTGAACCAGTTGGCCCACCTCAAGGCCGTAGATTTTGTGGCGGAAAAAGCTGAAGATTTGAAAAAATACGGCTTTGCCCCGACTCCCGCCCTGCGTCTGACGTTGCGGCGGCAAGGCCAGGAGGAGACCTTATTAATCGGCAACTCCCAGGGAGACCGCTATTATGCTCAGGTGGCGGGGAAGGCGCCTATTTTCCTGGTGGATAAGCTGACCGTGGATCGCCTACCCACTTCCTACGAGGCCCTAGAGGAACGTCGCCTCTGGACCGGCCCGGAAGCTGAAGTGCAGAAGCTCATCTGGGGCCCGCCCGAAGCCCAGACGGTGGCCGTCAGGGGGCAAGAGTCCTGGACCATCCAGACCGCCACCGGCCAGCAAGTCACGCCCAACGCCACCAAGGTCCAGCTGACCCTCTGGCGCCTGCAAGAGCTGGAGTTTAAGCGCCTCCTGCCCGATACCGCAGGCTTGGCCACGGCCACGCCACAGTTTACCATCCAGCTCCTTGGCGCCAATAATGCTCTCCTCTATCGCTTGGCCAGCTTTGCCCCCGAGAAGGACCAGGTCCCTCTGCTTGCCACCGTCGGCGAGCAGACTCGGGCTGTAATGGTAGCAGCTCCAAACTGGCAGGAATTAAAAGGCCTGTTGGAACGGTTGGCCGAGCCCGAAAAAGGCAAGGCTGAGCCATAATATCGGCCTGGAGTCGTTTGAGGTTGATGGCTTGAGATGAGGTGATCATGGGGGGAAGAAAGGCCAGCCCCCTGCTTTCAAGCGTTGCTTGTCAGACTCCGAGGCATCCCGAACCTAAACCAGGGCATTAGCGGCCACGGCGACTGTCCTACTCATGGGGTCCGGCCGAGGATAATAAGTTTCACCCCATCTCAGGAAAACAGGGAGGGCCGAGATATTGCTGCATGGCCACATCATACCTCTCCGCCTCTTCTCCCGCAGGATTTGCCCTCACCAACATGACAGGCTTGTGTCCTGTGGAACCGCCTGAACGCGCACCCATTGCGTCAACGCCTCGTCCATACAGATGGCGAGATTTTCCATCAGGAGGGCGTTGCCCCTCCTTAAAGAAATTACCTCCTGCTCTCCCAGTGCCCTGCCCATAGACTGGAAAGCCAGAGCCGCTAGAGCCATCACCACAGTAGGCAGCCATGTCTAACCCTTAAACAATCGCGGTCCAATAATGCCATGACCAATTTACAGAACATGACTTACCCAACCGGGGCCCTTGTACTTTTTTTCTTCTGGAAGATATCTGGCCAATACTTTACACTTTAAAAAATTATCCGGCAGGAGGGTCCCGTGGCATGAAGAAACTAGTAATCCTGGGGCATGGCACCGGTGGCACCATCGTGGCCATCAAAATGCGGCAGCTGTTGCCCGACCGGGAGTGGAGCATCACCGTCATTGACCAAGACTGGCAGCATCACTACCAGCCGGGCTGGCTTTTCATCCCCTTCGGCATTTATACAAAAGATGATTGTGTCAAACCCAAGACGAAATTTGTCCCAGCCGGGGTCAATTTCGTTTTGGATGAGATTCAGGGGGTAGATCCAGACAAGAAGCAGGTAAAAACCAAGCAGTACACCTTCCCCTATGATTGGCTGGTGATTGCCACCGGTTGCCGCATCGTCCCCGAAGAAGTGGAGGGCATGGCCGGCGACGGTTGGGGTCGGGAGATTCACAATTTCTATACTTTAGACGGCGCCTTGGCCCTGCGAGAGAAGCTCAAATATTTTGAGAAAGGCCGAGTCGTCTTGAACATTGCCGAACTCCCCTTTAAATGTCCTGTAGCCCCCCTG
>CAZARS010000017.1:8051-8294 GCA_964487625.1 uncultured Desulfobacca sp. | reverse complement strand
GACAATGTGGAGATTGAGTTGGTAACGCCGCTCCCCGGAGCCTTTACCAAGCCCAAGGCCGCGGAAATCCTGGGCCAGATTTGCGATGAGAAAAATATCAAAGTGACCACCAACTTCCAGCTCTCGGCCGTGGATCCCGTTAAGAAGATCATCACCGCCTATGATTGCCGGGAGGTGAACTACGACCTGCTGGTGGCCATACCGCCCAACTTCGGGGCCAAGTATATCTTGGACAGCGATATG
>CAZARS010000017.1:0-8018 GCA_964487625.1 uncultured Desulfobacca sp. | reverse complement strand
TGGATACAGATAATCATACCCTGAAGGCCAAAAAATTTGACAATGTCTATGTTATCGGCGATGCAGCCAACCTGCCCACCTCCAAGGCCGGCTCCGTGGCTCATTATGAATCAGAGATCCTCACTGAAAACCTTAAACGGGAGATTGATGGCCAGCCCCCGAAACCCACCTATGATGGCCATGCCACCTGCTATGTGGTCACAGGTTTCGAGAAAGGGACACTGTTGGATTTTAACTTCAAGATCGAACCCTTGCCCGGCAAATTTCCTTTCCCAGGGCTGGGGCCCTTTGATCTCTTAGGGGTGAGTTTCACCAACTATGTGGGCAAGATGATGTTTCGCTGGGTTTATTATAATCTGATGCTAAAAGGGAGCGAACTGCCGTTGGAGACCCAATTTGTTTTGGCCGGCAAGGTACGGGGCATCCTCTCCCCTGATATCGAGCTGCCCTTACGGCAAAGGAGTCGGATATGTCCGGTGAAGAGTTGATCCTGGAGCGACTGGCCACCATTGAGGCCAAATTGGATCGTTTGGCGGCTTTGGAGCAGCGGCTGGAGGAATTTGCCGCCCCTTGGGACAGCTTAGCCGATCTGGGGCGGGATGCCAGCCTGTTGGTGGGTCCGGCAGCCAAGCTCCTCACCGAAGAGTTGGCTGAAGTGGAGACTGGCTTTCAGCTGGAGGACATCCTGGCCCTGCTGAAACGTCTCCTGCTGAGCTTCCGGCATCTGACTTATGCCCTGGAGCAGTTGGAAAATCTCATCGACCTGTGGCGAGACTTGGAACCCATGTTGCGCCTGGCGGTCCCCCACCTCATTGACAAGCTGGATGCATTGGAGCAGCAGGGTATCTTCCGCATAAATAAGGCCATGTTGGGGATGTATGCCAAATTGGCGGCTACCTATACAGCGGAAGACATTGATGCCATCGGCGACGGCTTTGTGCGCATGCACGGTCTCATCAAAAAGTTGGCCGAGCCTGAGATGATTGAGTTCCTGGAAACCTTGAGCAACTTGCCCTCTCACCTTGATCTGACCAAGGCCAAACCGACAGGACCGGTGGGCCTCATGTTCCGGATGATGAATCGCGACAGCCGCCGTGGCCTAGGGGTGGCAGTGGAGATGACCAAGGCTTTGGGGAAATTGGCGGAGCACAAGAGCCCGGCATAAACTGCCGGTAACTGTTCGTGCCTTTTGGACAGGCATGTCTTGTTTCCTCAGAGCAATCTTGATATGGTCATACCTAAAAGTCATCGAGCTGAGGAACCATCCAGGTAATGACAAATAAGGGGGGCGCGCCCGCAGCTTTTCAGGGCGTTCTGCTTTCAAGGCGATAGTTACGGTGGATGTGGCAAAACCAAGGATACCTGTGGTCAGACCGACAATGATAATAGCAGCCGATCAATTCCTACTTTTCTCCCCGGCGATCCACCGCCTGCTCGACTTGGCCCTGGAAGAGGATATCGGCCCGGGAGATATCACCACCCGCGCCACCATTCCCCCGGCTCTCCTGGCCGAGGCTCACATCCGGGCGAAAGAGGATCTCACCGTGGCGGGTTTGCCCGTGGCCCAGGCGGTGTTTGCCCGGCTGGATGAAACCGTGGCGTTCATGGCCAGCGTCGCCGAGGGTGCGTCTGTGCCCGCGGGCACGGTATTGGCCAAAGTTATCGGTCCGGCGGCCAGCCTCCTGATGGGGGAGCGGGTGGCTTTGAATTTCCTCATGCGTCTGTCGGGCATCGCCACCTGGACCCGCCGGTTTGTGGCAGCCGTGGCGCCGCACGCCGCCCGCATTGTGGACACCCGCAAGACGACACCGGGTTGGCGGGTCTTGGAGAAATACGCCGTGCGTCTGGGAGGCGGCGCCAACCACCGCGGCGGCCTCTTCGACGGCGTCCTCATTAAAGACAACCACATTACAGCGGCCGGGGGGATCGGCGCAGCCATCCGCCGGGCTCGCCAGGAGGCCCCCCATACCCTGAAGATTGAGGTGGAAGTGGCTGATCTGGCCGGTCTGGCAGAAGCCATGGCAGCCGGGGCCGATATCGTCCTCTTGGATAATATGGATGAGGCCACCCTGAGGCAGGCTGTCCAGAAGGCCCAGGGGCGGGTCAAGCTGGAGGCCTCGGGCGGCATGACCCTAGACCGGGTCAGGAGGGTGGCGGCCACCGGCGTGGATTTCATCTCGGTGGGGGCCCTGACCCACAGTGCCCCGGCCGTAGATATCCATATGAAGATCGTCAGGACTTGGGAGAGGGGCGCAGAGGAGTTCCCAACGCTTGAGAGCGCTTAGTGGCTGCTTCCACCGCAGCCATGAGCAAACCCCGCAAACCGCCCTGCTCCAGGACGTGCAGCCCATGAATCGTGGTGCCGGCCGGTGAAGTGACCATGTCCTTGAGACTGCCCGGATGCTGGCGGGTGGTCAAGTAGAGTTGGGCCGCTCCCAAGAGGGTCTGGGCTGCCAACTCATAGGCCGTGGCCCGGGGCAGGCCCATCTTGACGCCGCCATCCGCCAGGGCTTCCAACATGACCAAGACATACGCCGGACCACTGCCACTGAGACCGGTGACCGCATCCAAGAGATGCTCCTCCACCACCACCGCAGCCCCGACTGCGACGAAGAGCTCTTGAGCCAACGACAGGTCCTCGGGCCGGCAATTGGGCCCCGGGGCCAGGGCGGCCATGCCGGCGCGCACCAGCGTCGGGGTGTTGGGCATGACCCGGATGAGGCGCGCCCCCGGTAGGCGCTCCGCTAGAAACGCCAGGGGTATGCCCGCAGCGATGGAGATTACCAGCTTCGTCTTGTCCACATGGGGCTGGATATCATTGAGCACCATCGGCAGGACCTGGGGCTTGACGGCCAGGAGTAAAACCTCCGCGGTGGCCGCCACCTGGGTATTCCCTGCGGCGTGGAGATGCAACTCCGCGGCCAGGGTTTGCTGCCTGCCTACGTCCGCATCGGCGATCATAATATCTTCAGGGGGCAACAGACCTGCCTGCAACCAGCCCCGCAGCAGGGCCGCTCCCATATTACCCACGCCGATGATCCCTAATCGACCGAATTTACTCATGTTTAGTCCTCAAGATGGTGGCTCTTAGCGGTGGCCGCCGGGGTAACCAGCAGGCCGAGCCGCCTTGGCCGGGGCCCCCCAACAATCCCCTTAACCTCCTGGATATCCCGATGAAACCGAGATTACCAAACTCCTTCCCATATGTTTTCACATAACACTTGACGTTTTCCTAGCTTTTCCATTAAGATGATGACGCGGGTTGACAGGGACCCGCGCCAGCCCACAGACGTGCTGTGCTCCCGACAGCTGAGAAAACTGGAAGTCCTCCTATGCCTTTCGTCGTTGCCATTATCAATCAAAAGGGCGGAACCGGCAAGACCACCACGACCATCAACCTGGGGGCAGGCCTGGCTTACCAAGGCTACCGGACGTTACTCGTGGATATGGACCCCCAAGGCCACACCAGTTTGGGCATCGGCATTGACCCCGACTCCTTTACCGAGTCCATGGCCGAGGTCATGTCCATACCGCGTAAAGATATCGAAGACGTGGTCATGGCCACCTATATCCGGGGGCTGTTCGTGGCGCCCAGTCACATCAAATTGGCCCGCGCGGCCGAACTCCTGTATTCCCGGATGTATCGAGAGACGATTCTCTATCAGGCCCTGCAGCACACCACCTACGACTATATCCTCATTGATTGCCCCCCGGCCCTGGGGGTGTTGACCACCAACTCCCTTTATGTTGCCGATTTTATTATCATTCCCTGCCAGATGTCCCGGTATTCCTTGGATGGTCTGGCCGATCTGCTCACCACCATCGAAGAGGTCAAAAATATCACGGTGGAGGACCTTTTTCAGGCGGATTTTTTCCGCATCCTCCTGACCATGTACGATCGGCGCAATCGGGTCACCAATGAATTTATCATGGAACAATTAAAACCCTACCTGGAAAAGACATTTGGGGCTATAATAATGAAAAACGAAGCCCTTAATCAAGCGCAAATTGCCCAGAAAGCCGTTTATGATTATGACCACAGTAGCACTGGGGCGAGGGATTATTATCTTTTGACCCAAGAATTCCTCAACCTATGTCAAAAAAGAAAAGATTTGCCGGTAAAAAGACAAAGCTTGCGAAACATGCCTTAACCCAGGTATTGGAACAGGTGCAGGCCGAGGAGCCTTACTCTCCCCGCCCACCTGAGCCCCCCGGCACCTTGGCCCGAGCCGTACAAACCCTGCGGCAAGATCAGCTTCCCTTGGTGCTTCCCGCCCCCGACCTTGCCACCGCCGACCTCGAGTTGCTCCCAGCTCCGGAACTTGACCCCTTTCTGGCTATCCTGGAGGAGCTGTATGAGCTGCGGGACAGCCTGCGGGGGCCAGCGGTCCCGCCTCGCCATAAGCGCCTCGAAACCTTAGAAAAAAGCAAACCTACCGCAGAAATCCGGGCCTATGCCCTCTCCCTGATCAACCACGCCGTGCGGGAACTGCAAAACATTTTGCAATAACGGCTAAGATTACAGGGTAAGGCACCGCGACCGCCTCGTACACATTTCCAGTTGGCGCGTGGTTGGTCGCAGCCGCTGCGGTCACTATGCAAAATTCCCGCTGGTATCAAGGGGCGTCACGAAGATAGCCGCTCCTTCACCCTGACCCTTACCTCCTCTTTTCCCTTTCATTTATACCCCACGGGCATAATGAGCAGAGGTTCATGGGCGGCGGGGAGATTGAGGATCCGGCTGATGGCGGCGTCGTCAAAGGCGCCAATGATGCCGGCGCCCAGGCCCATGGCTTCAGCCTGCAGGAAGATGTTCTGGCCCACATGGCCCACTTCCATGAGGGTGTAGCGAACGCCGCGGGAGCCGTACTTGACCTGACAACGCCGGTATTCGGCCGTGATGACCAAGAGAACAGGGGCTTCGGCCAACCACATCTGGTGCAGGCTGGCTCGCCCCACCGCCTGGCGCAGCTCGCCGCTGTGGATGGCCAGCAGGGCGTGCTTGTCGGGATAATAGTGGTATACGCCGCTGGCCAGCCCTCCCACCTGGCGCTCGCCCACCACCAGGTAGACATCCAGGGGATAGAGCGCCCCTGCAGACGGCGCCGAACGCAGCCCCCGGGGGTCAGTGACCCCGTAAGCCGCCCACAGCAGTTGCGCAACCTGCTCAAGGTTGAGGGGCCGTGCGGCAAAGCGCCGGATAGTACGTCGATGCTGAATAGCCTGGGGCACGGTCAGGCCCCCCTGCAAAGCAGCTGGCGGCAAGGTGACAAAGGAACCGGCCTGGGCCTTAGGGGGTAAACTGCTTCCCAACAGCAGGGCCAAGCTGAGCCAGCCCAATACATGCCATAAGGATGTCGCGGTCATAAAAGGCATGAGCTTCCTCCTGGTGGGACATTCAACGCCATGCGATTATTGTATCAACTCTCTGGACCCTGGCCAAGGGGTGCACCGCCGCCGCCTGGAGCGGTCGCTCTTTAGTCGATATGCCCACTAACTTTCTATTTGACAACGAGAAACAGAAAACATACAAATCTCTTAGGCATCTGGAGGACAGGGCAGGCATGGGCAGCCTCATAGCAGTCATCAATAATAAGGGGGGCGTGGGTAAAACCACGGTCACCTGCAATCTGGCCCATGCCCTGGGGTTGGCGGGCTGCCGGGTCTTGGTGGTGGACCTGGATAGTCAGTGTAATGCCACCCAGTTGTTGCTGCCCCCCGGCTTTGAGCCCCAGCATAGTCTTTACGAGCTCATAGCCCAAGAAGGGGCGGCCCCCCGCCTCGAGGAATGCATTGTCCCAACTCCGTATGACGGGGTATATTGCCTGCCCAACGTTCCGGAAAGTGCCAGCTTGGAGCCGGAGTTGATCATGGCGGCCCCGGCTAGCTTTTTACGCCTCCGGCAGAGGTTGCGGGAACAGGCCAAGCAGCAGTTTAATGTCACTCTCTTGGATAGCCCTCCCAACATCGGCACCTTTGTCTTGTGTGCCCTGAATACTGTGGACTCGGTTCTGGTGCCGGTAAAAGCCGGGAGCGCCTTTAGCGTGGCTGGTCTGCTCAATGCTGTCCGGCTAATCAAAGAGATTCGCCAACAGGGCAACCCAGACCTCCGCCTCCTCCGGCTGCTCATTAATCAAGTGGACCGGCGCACCAACATTTGCAAAACGATTACCGCCCAATTGGCGGCCGCCTTTCGACCCGATCAGGTTTGCGCCACCAGCATTCCTTTGCATACCGTGTTTGAACAGGCCGAAATCGCCCGCAAAACGGTCTTGGCGTTGGCTCCCCAGAGCAGTGGGGCCCAGAGTTTTCGCGATCTCGCCCAGGAACTGTTGGCCATCTTACCCCGGCCAGCGGCGGCTTAAGGAGGGTTCACCATGACAGAAACGTCCGGCAAAAAACGGCGACGGAAGACCCCTTTGGAGGGCTTTAATAATGTGCCCAAGATGCTGGTGGAGGCCCGCCAGTTGGTGGATGCGGTGACCGGCGGCCCTCCCCCGGCTTCTCCTGCTGCGGCAACGGACAATGACTTCGCCAGACCGGCCAGCGCTGAGCCCCCCTTGGAGATGGCGGTCGGGCTGTCTGGGCCGGAGGGGCAACCGCCGCGGCGCCGCAAGAAACCCCGGGCTCCCCAAAGATCCACTAGTTTACCTCAGGCCGAGCCTCTCCCACCCGAGCCTGAAGTTGCGCCGGTGCCTCCGCCGCCTGCAACCCCGATAAGGTCATTTCGGTCGCCAGAAGCCTGCGGTATTTATGTTCTGCATCGGGTGCCAGGGCGCACCCGCCTGCGCCTTCCCCGATTAAAATGGAATACGCCTTTGGCCAATGACCTCAAGGAAAGACTGGCCATGATTCCAGGGATTACTGGGGTGGAAACGAGCACGGTAACCGGCAGTGCCGTGTTCTATTATCAGCTCCGGGAGCTCTGCCAACCATCGGCTCAGCAGGCTTTACAGGAGGCTTGGCAAGATTTCTTTCCGGAGGTGGCTCCTGACAAGCTGACCGCGGCCCTCCTCGGCCAACGCGAGCATTAAGGCGGTATGCCCCTGCAGGTATGTGAAACCTTCGCCAGTATCCTGGGAGAGAGCACGTATGTGGGCCTGCCGGCCTTCTTTATCCGCTTGAGCGGTTGTAATCTCCGCTGTGCCTATTGCGACACCACCTATGCGTATGGGGGCGGCGAGACTCGGAGTATTCCCAGCTTGGTAGCCGAGGCCCAGGCGGCTGACTTGCCCCATGTTTTGGTCACCGGTGGTGAACCCCTCCTACAGGATGAGTGCCCTGACCTCCTTAGGACTCTGGCCGACGCCGGCTTCACCGTCCTCCTGGAGACCAACGGCTCCCGGCCGGTGCACCACCTTGACCCACGCGTCCGGCGGATTGTGGACTTAAAATGCCCCAGCAGCGGCATGGCGGCTCATAATTATCTGCCTAACCTGCAGGTCTTGACAGCTACGGATGAGCTGAAATGTGTGGTGCAGGACGCCCAAGACTTTGCCTGGGCCCTCGACCTCCTGCGGCCCCGGCAAAGCTGGACCCGTCACCCGGTCCTCTTCTCCCCGGTTTTTGGGGTGTTGCCGCCTGCGGACTTGGCCGCCTGGATCATAGCCAGCCGCCTGCCCCTGCGCCTCAATCTTCAGATGCATAAATATATTTGGTCGCCGGAGGCCAGGGGGGTATGAAAGGTCCTGGCCACGGACCGAGTCAAGCCTCACTTGCGAACAAGGGGAGGTCACGGCATGGGTTACGGGCCATCCTATCCTGCGCAGCCCACAGCCTAGTGTGACCTTCATTAACTTGCATGCAAAACGAGATTATTTGGCCTCCATTGCCACGGCCAGCACCAATGTTGCCTTGAGAGCTTATCAGCTTGTCATCCTAAGCCGCCGGTGCGGATCTAACTGATTTTCATCGGGAAAGGCATCGAATTACCAATGGACCCTGTAGGGGCGTTTCGCAAAACGCCCCTGCAGAAAGGCTTGTTATTGCCACCTTGTAGGTCACATCCGCTGATTTCT
>CAZARS010000016.1:23960-30888 GCA_964487625.1 uncultured Desulfobacca sp. | reverse complement strand
ATGCGGGCCAACTTAAGCAGCGTGGCACAAGTTAATGGCTTTAGCGAGGCTCGAGGCGGCTGGCCTCTGCTCAGGGAGGCGAGGCCGCTGGGCCGATAGAATAATATGGTGAGCTTCCGGCACCTCATCCCTGGCCTGGTTCTCCTCCTGGTTCTGGCCAACCCAACCTGGGGCCAAGAGGGGGAGGCCGACGACACGACCCCTTTGGTCATTCACGCCATCCGTTTCCGGGGGAATCGGACCCTGCCGACCAAAGAATTGGTGAAGGAATTGGTGACCCCCCGGCCACCCCGCCTCCGCTGGAAGGCCCCACCGATCTTTCGCCCCGAGGATCTGGCTGAAGATGTGGAACGCCTCACCGCGGCCTATCGCCGGGCCGGATTCTACCAGGCGGAGATTACCCCGGAAGTGCATGCCGAGCTGGGCACGGTGACCATTACCTTCCTGATTCACGAAGGGCCCTGGCTCCGGCTTGACCACCTGGAGATCAGTGTGGTGGGCGGTCAGGAGATGGAGTCGGCCCTTCGGCAGTTTTTTCTCAATGGCTCGGTGGCCCGGGGGGAGCGCTTTACGGAAAAAGGGTTTGACTCCTTAAAAAAAGAGGTCATCAGTTTCCTCATGGACCGTGGCTATCCCAAGGCCCGGGTGGAAGGGGAGGTGCTGGTTGATCTCCAGAAAAACACCGCTGGGATCTATCTCCAGGTCTGGCCCGGGCCCTTTGCCCGCTTCGGGCCCATCCGGGTGGTGGGCCAGCAAGACACGCCCGAGGCTTTGATCCGGCGGGCTCTCCAGTTCCGGCCCGGGGAACCTTTTTCCTTGGCCAAGATGATTGCCAGCCAGGAGCGGCTCTATGAAATGGATCTGTTCCGCAGTGTGAATATTACTCCAGAAGAAGTACCCTACGAGGAAACCGCAATACCCATTACGGTGGAGGTGTCGGAACGGAAAAATCGTTCCCTGCGGTTGGGGGTCGGCTACGGCAGTTGGGAACAGTTCCGTGCCCGGGCCATCTTACGGTATCGCAATCTGGGCGGCGGCGGCCGGATTTTAGAGATGGGCACTAAATATTCCCGCCTAGATATGCGAGCGGAGGGTTCTTTTTTGAACCCCATGCTTTTCGGCTCTCAACTTGATCTTGTGGTCAACACCGGCTTTCTCCGTCGCAACTACCCTTCTTTTTCTGACCGGGCCTTTTACAGTCGGACTTTATTGGAAAGGGAAGTGGCGCCGCGTACCAAAGTGTATCTGGGCCATGGTCTGGAATTCGCCCGACCCTTCGGCATCACCGATCTGGCTTTGCAACTTTTGCGGGAGACGCAGTCCGGCAAGCTCTATACGGTGAATATGCTCTTATGGGGGTTGACCCGGGATACGGTGGATAATCCTGCCGACCCTCAGGCCGGAGGGCAATTTTATCTCCTGGGGGAGGTGGCCCCTGATCCCCTCTCCCCCCAAGTGCAGTTCGTGCAGTCCACCATTGAGGCGCGGCGATATCAGCGTCTGGGGCTGAAAAAAGTGGTGTTGGCCGGCAGGGTAAAATTCGGCCTCATCCCTCCCATCCAAGGGACGGACCAGATTCCCATCTTTCGCCGGTTCTTTGCCGGGGGACCGGGCAGCATGCGGGCCTATAGGCTCTATTATTTAGGACCCCGCGACCTGGCCGGCAATCCCTTGGGTGGTGAATCGGTCTTCCTCACCAATCTGGAGCTGCGCTTTCCCCTCCTGGGTGATTTCGGCGGGGTGACCTTCCTGGATGCCGGCAATGTCTTTTATAAATTGAAAAATACCGATCTGGGTCAGATTAAATACGGCGCCGGTTTCGGCCTGCGCTACCAGACGCCCATCGGTCCCCTGGGCGTGGAACTGGCCCTGCCTCTCAATCCCATTAATCGCCGGAGCGACACATATCAGGTGTTATTTAATATAGGCCATTCCTTCTAAAGGCAGGCTGACTTGGAGGTTGGCTGAGCGCCGCTGGCTGGCGGCCCGCCTTGCAAACGGCGGCTCAAGGAAACCCAGATGCCAGGAGGGGAAGCTACTGGCTTACCATGCCAACGGCAAGATGAGACGAGGCTATTTTTAAAGGAGAACAGAGATGAGACGAAGGCTGTGGTTTCTGCTGTTGATCGGCTTTATCTGCACAAATTTACTCGTGAACGGGAGCACTATGGCCTTGGCGGGAAAACCCCAAACCACCTGCCCGGTCATGGGCGGCACTATTGATAAGAATGTTTATTTGGATTATGACGGCAAGAGAATTTATTTCTGCTGTCCGGCTTGCCTCCCCGAATTCCAGAAAGATCCGGCCAAATATCTAAAAAAGCTGGAAGCCGCGGGAGTGCAACTACCACCGGCCGGAAAGCGAGATTAACGACGGCGCAGAAGGGGGAGGCCTATGGCCACAGAAACACCAGCGTCGCGCCCCCGGGGCTGGCGGCGACTCACCATCATCCTGGCTCTGCTGAGCTGCCTCTTGGCGGGAGGGGCTTGGTGGGTCACGACGGCCACCTTTTGGGAGCGACTAGGCTGGCGCCTGGTGGCCGCAGTCCAGGACCGGTTGTTGGCGGAGCTGACGGTGGCCCAGGTTTCCGGGAATCTAGTCAGCGGCATGGTTTTCCGGGATGTGGTTGTACGGCGGGGCGAGGAGCCCATCTTGACGGTCCACGAGCTGGAGGTCAGTGTCTCGCTCTGGTCTTTCCTGAAATTGCAGCCGGTGATCCGCACCCTGATTTTCCGGCAACCCAACCTGTTCTTGCGGCAATCTCCCCAAGGGGAATGGAATGTGGCCAACCTGCTGAAGAAGCGGCCACCGCCGCCTTTTACCCAACTGCACTTCCAGCACCTGGCCGTGCAAGATGGCCAGATCCAGGTTAAGAGCCTCCGGCGATGGGTGCAGCTCCAGGAGCTCCAAGTGCAGCTGGCGGTAACTATTCAGCATCCTGGGAGGCCCCAGATCCAGATCATGGTCCCTGATGGCCAAATAGCTGCGACCGTGCCACCCTATCCGGCCTGGCGCAGCCACTTTACGTTGACTGCTTCAGCCGCGGCTCTGCAGGTCCAGAAACTGGCGCTGTTTTTCTCAGACTTGCCGGCAATCCTGCTTCAAGGAGAGGCGACCGACCTGACGACGGGCCCACAGGTGGATTTCACCCTGACCGTGCCAACCTTAACGGGCAAACAGGTACGCCAGTTCTGGGAGGCCTGGCCCGCAGAGGTGCCTCTGCAGGGCGAAGTCACGATAACCGGGCCGTTGGCCGCCGGGGAAGCCAGGGCAGTGGCTCACCTGGCCAGCAGCCGCGTGCAAGCTCAGGCCAATTGGCGGCAACCGGATCAGGGGGAGCCCGAGTTTCAACTCTCCCTCAATTTCCTCGACTTCCAACCGGCCTGGTTTGCTGCTGGGCGCCCCGTCAATGCCTTGCTGCAGGATATCTCACCCCTCAGCGGCGAACTAAGCCTCCGGGGCCGGGGCCAACCCTGGCAACCGCAGACCCTGACCGGGCAAGGAGACTTACAACCTTTTACCTTCCGGCAACTGCGCAGCACCGCAGCCCGAGTTAACTGGAACGCCAATACGGTGGGCCAGACCCTAAGTTTGCAGCTGCGAGGCAATTTCGGGCAGGTGGAGGCCACGGCCAAGGGCCAGCTATGGCCTGGGAGGGGCGCCGCGCCGCCGCTCACGGGTGAACTACACCTGACCGCGGCTGATCTGAACCCCGCCCCCCTTGCTGAGGCATGGGGGCGGCAGGCGCCCGCTGGCGCCCTGAACGGGACCTTCATGGCCAAGGTGCACCTCCCGTCTTGGTCAGGGTGGCGGGAGGCTCGCCTGACCGGAGCCCTGCGGGCAGGCGGTCGCCTGGGGCCTCAGACCCTCCAGGAGGTTCTGGTCCAAGGTAGTTGGGCTGCAGGGGAAGGGCGAGTCGAGGCCGCCCGGCTGCACCTGGGCAACCTCATGGCGACAGCGCAGGGCAGGTTGTCGGCCACCGAGATCGACGCCAAATGGGCCCTCCAGCTTTCGCCGCCGGGTCCTTGGCCCTTGCTGCCCCCAACCCTGACCGGACAGGGTCAAGCTGCAGGCACCCTCAAAGGCTCTTGGCAAGAAGTGGCTTATCAACTGCAATTCCAGGGTCAAGCCTTGACCTGGCGCAATTATGCCGTGCAGGCTCTCCAGGGGCAGGCGAGCGGCAGCGCGTCCCGCCAGAGTTGGCGGGTGGCGGGTTTTGACCTCCAGGCCCGGGGGGTCACCACCCCGCTAGGGCGGTTCGGCCAGATCAGTGGCCAAGGCCGTTCCCAGGAAGGGAATCTGATTTTTGACCTCAAGGCTAAGGAAGCTCCTGGCCACGGCGGCGAAGTCGCCGGGGTAGCGAGCTGGAGCCAAGGTAGTGCCCAGATCCGGGTTAATAAGCTGCAGTGGGGGCCACCAGGCTGGCAAGTGGCGGCGGCGGAGCCCACCACCCTCACCTTCGGCCCTGGTCTGCTCCAACTCACCCCCTTCCGCCTGCGCTATCAGCAGACGCTCCTGGTGGCCGCAGCCAAAATCACCCCAGAAGATTTGTCCGGGCAGATCAGACTGGAAAATCTGCAACTTGCTGACCTCGCCAAGCTCTATACGCCGCTCTCCCTGTTCAAGGGGGCGATACAGGGAAACGTGGAACTGCAGGGCAGCGGCCGCTCTCCCCTCCTGCGGGGCCAGGTGCAGGTCAATGGCGGCTCCATCGGCACCTTCCGGTATGATACCTTTGTTACCACTCTCAATTATCAGGGCAATCTCCTGAGCATCAACGGCCAACTCCTGGAAAAACCAGAAAAAGGCCGCTTGGCCTGGCAGGGCAGTTCACCCTTAACGTTGTCGCTCCTGCCGTGGTCTTGGCGGCTGCCCGAGGAGGGCTTGCAGGTGCGGGTGTGGACTGAGAACCTTACATTAGGCCTCTTTCAGCAACTGATCCCGCAAGTCGCCGCCGCTGAGGGTCCGCTGGACCTGCAAACACAGATCACGGGGAGTCTGCGACAGCCGCATTTTACGGGCGGCCTGCGCTATGGCCCCGGTTCCCTGACCATCCAGGAGTCTGGCGCGCCCTTTGCCTTGGAGCCTGGAGAGATCCGCTTGGAAGGTGACCGCCTTGTCATCCGGCGGCTGCATTTTCAGAGTGGTGATGGCCGGGGGGAGATTGCCGGTGGCGCCAGGCTGCCGGGATTCCGCCTGCAAGATGTCCAGCTGACCTTAACTGCGCATAATCTCTTGGCCATCCGCCGGGTTGGCTCCTGGGCCGTGGCCAATGGCCAGGTGAAGCTGTCCGGTTCCTGGCCGGATTTTCAGATGAGTGGCCGTCTGACGGTGAGCCCTGGCCAGTTCCGCTTGGGTTTCTTCCGGGCCGAGCGCAATCCCGATATTGTTATTTTGCCTCGGCTCTGCCGCGTCCCTGATCCTAAAAGTGCGGCCACCGGTGCGGCCGCAGTGGTGCGCAATTTCACCATGGATTTGACCGTGGACATCCCGGGCCAAGTTTGGCTCCGGGATAAAGATGCCAACGTCGAAATGGCAGGCCAGATCTTTGTGCGTCGCCGGCCACCGGGCCCCAAGTTTCTCGGCGGTTATGTCCGGGCCAAGGAAGGGGTCTTTGCTATTAATAACAAGACGTTTACCATTGATAAGGCGATGCTCCTCTTTCCCGATGCCCCCTTCAAGCCCATCCGGGTAGAGGCTCGGGCCTCCCGTCAGGTGGAGGATTATACGCTCTCAGTATTTGCCGTGGGCCCAATGGACAGTCTGCGCACCGGCTTGGAAAGCAATCCGCCCCTCCCTCCCCGGGATCAACTCTCCCTCCTCTTGTTCGATCACCTGGCCGACAAAATGACCCGAGAGGAGTATATCACGGCGACGCAACGGGCCATGGGACTGCTGGGCGGCCTTACAGCCCAACAACTCAAGGCTTTTTTTGGTGATACCTTGCCGTTACTGGGGGAGGTTTCTCCCACCACGAGCCAGGCTGCGGTAGGGGTCGGAAAGAAATTGGGCCGAGGCCTCACCGTCAGTTATGAGCGCCGGCTCAATCCCTTGGAGGGGGAGGACGTCAACCAGATCAGGCTCAATTACAAGATTCACAAATATCTGAGCGCCGAATCCCAGCTGGGGCGCAAGAACCCTGGCGGCGATATCTTCTTCAATATCGATTTCTGAACAATAGGAGTAGCCGGCCACGCCTTCTAACCTCGACCTGGCAGGACGCCGGCCTGCACCTGTGCCCGGGCTTGGAAGGCCAGCCGCCGGAGGGTGGGCAGCTCTGCAGGCGGCAACTTATTCATTAAAGACACCAGACTGTCACATGCCCGGGGGATGAAGGCCTGGAAGAACGGCTTACCCTTCTGGCGCGTCAGGAAGCCATAGGCCCCCAAAATCTGCAGATTGCGGCAGATGGCTAAATAATGGTAGCGCCGCTGCCAAGCCTCTGGGTCAAGACGCCGGTGTTGTTGCAGCATGGCCACGTATTCCCCCAACAGCTTGTCCTGGAGAGCGACGGGCAGGCTGACATAAGGATCGAGGAGCAGGGCCGCCAGATCGTATTGGGGAGGCCCGAGCCGGGCGCCCTGAAAATCAACGAGGCCGAGACGATCTGCTTGTACCAAAAGATTGCGGGATTGGAAATCCCGGTGGATGACAACCTGCTCAGGCCAGGCTAAGGCCTGTTCCAGGAGATAAGCAAAATCCTCTGGCAAGGTGCCGGGCAGGTTCGGCCATCCGAGATAGTCCTGGAGAAAGGCCTGCTGAAAATATTGACACTCCCTTGTGTAAGCTAGATCGACATCATAACAAGGGGTGTCAAAACACCATGAGGGGTTGAATCCCTGAGTGCCAGCCAGCTGCAGGTCCAGTAAGAGAGCCAGGGCCCGCCGATAGAGGATTACTTGGTCCTGGGTGGCTGGCAGGCGCTGA
>CAZARS010000016.1:7724-23923 GCA_964487625.1 uncultured Desulfobacca sp. | reverse complement strand
CCAAGAGAAACCAGCCCTCTTCCCGACAATACAGCAGGATCTCCGGCACCGGCAAGCCCTGTTGCCGCAAATGGCGGCCGATGCAATAGTATGAATCGTTTTCGTTGATGGCTCCGCCGGGCGGGTGAGGGTGATAGAGGCAGATACAGGTACGGTGGCCCCGATGCAATCGGAAGAAACGGCGGTCGGAGCCGTCTGCCGGGATGGGTTCAATGCGAGCCCAGGCCGCGAGTTCTCGGCGGAGTTGAGGAGGCAAAGTCGACGGCGGCAAACAGTCCATGGCAATCCTGGCCAAGCCATAGGGGCCAGGGAGAGAGTTTTTTCTTAACCTACCATAAACTATTCCGTGAGCGGAAGCCAAAATTCCGGCAAGTGACAGAAACCGGAACAGCCTTTGGCCATTAGGGAGAGAGAACTTCCAGAATCTTCCGGCGGCCCGTGTGCAACACGCGCACGAGTTGACCGCCAGGAAGCATGAGAGGCTGCAGATCAGGAGGCGTTGGCCGGTCTTTTTTGCTGCCGAACCGGAGGGGCTCGCCGGAGTCCGCCGGGGCTGGTGCTGCCAGGCTGGCCGGCAAGACAGCCGGTTGGCCGGTATAATCCTCTAAAATCCCCGCCACATATTCTTGCGTTTCCCGGAAAGGTGGAATCCCCTGATACTTGGCGACATTTTCCGGCCCGGCGTTATAGGCGGCCAAGGCCAGGGCCAGATTATTATTGAAGCGCTCCAGACATTGTTTCAAATACCGGACGCCCCCGTCAATATTCTGGGCCGGATTGAACGGGTCTTGCACCCCCAGGAGGGCGGCCGTGCCAGGCATGAGTTGCATGAGACCCATGGCCCCTTTCGGCGAGACAGCCACAGGGTTGTAAGCGGATTCCTTTTTGATGATCGTTTGCACCAGGTTCGGGTCCAGGCCATAAGTGGCGGCGGTTTGCTCAATGAGGCGGGAGAGGGTAGCTGTGCCAACCTGTTCCGCGGGGGGAGTCGGGGCTGGAGAGTGTGGTGGCTCCACTACCCAGATTTTTTGCTGGGGCTTTACCCGGCCCTGACTACCCGCGGGGGAGTCGTTGGTTTGGAACATCCGGCCCCGGATAATCTGCACACCCACCGGGGGGGCGGAGGTCGGCCACACTACCGTCCTGCTCGCGGCAGTGGTGGCTCTGCTGGTTTCCAGAATGATGAGGGAACCGTCCGGAGCTTCCCGAAAGAGCGGCTTTTCGGCCAGGGCCATACCACTGTTCGTGAACAGATATATTAAAGGAAGCAGAAGCCACAGCCAGGATGTTGGTTGCTTCATGAGGCACCTCCCGCCTCTCCCTCATTTCTTCATGAAATTCTCCATCACTTGGATAATGGCCGGCCCGAGAATGACCACCATGAGGGCCGGGAAAATACAGAGTAACAAGGGAAAAATTAATTTGACCGGGGTTTGTGCCGCCTTCTCTTCCAACTTCTGCCGGCGGTTGGTGCGCATGGTATCGGATTGCACCCGGAGGGCTGTGGCGATGCTGGTGCCGAACTTATCGGCTTGGATGAGGATGGCGCAGAGGTTGGCCAACTCTTCGACCCCGGTGCGTTCCGCCAGGTTGCGCAGGGCTTGCTCCCGATTCAAACCAGCCATGATCTCGAGATTGACCATGGTAAATTCCTGACTGAGGACCGGGTTGCTGAGGCGGAAGTCATCGGCCACCCGTTGCATGGCCGCATTCAGCCCCAGGCCGGCCTCCACGCAGACCACCAGCAGGTCCAGGCCGTCCGGCAAGCCCTCCATGATCTGTTTCTGGCGAGTTTGGATCTGCCGATTGAGGATGAAGTTGGGCAGATAAAATCCCAAGGCAATACAACCGTACAGCAAAAACGGTTTAATGGCCGGAGAAAAACCAGATTTCCAGATAATGGGTCCGAAAATCAGCGGCAGGATTAGAGGGGCCCCCAATTTGCAGACGATGAACATGGTCATGGCCCGCTCGCCGTAATGTCCGGCCCGGATAAGCTTTTGTTTCAGCTCCTTGGCTTTTACTGGGTCCTTACTTAACCCCAACCAATCTTTTAATTTTTGCGCCAACTGGGCCGAAATGACCTCCCGTTCCAATTTCTTGGTGGGGAGGGCCACATTTTTTTCGGGGAACAGACGACGGGCCGGAGACGTGCTCAGCGTCCGCTGGACCAGGAGCACCAGCAGCACCACTGAAATGCTAACGATCACTCCGATGAGGAGGGCCATAATAATCATGGAGAATATCCCTTTTTAAACCTTCACATTGACGATTTTCTGGATGACTAGCATGCCCACTATTTGGAAAAAGATGGCGGTGACCAACATCTTGTAGCCCAGCGGATGAGTCCATAGCAAACTGATGTAGCCGGGGTTCAGGCGATAGATAATGAAACCGATACCGATGGGCATGCCCATAAGAATAAGACCCGACAGCCGGCCCTCGGCTGTCAATGCTTTGATGTGATTGACCAATTTAAAGCGTTCCCGAATGAGGGAAGAAATTTTTTCCAGGATCTCCACGAGATTGCCGCCGGTCTCCCGCTGAATTAAGATGGCGGTGATGAAAAATTTCAGGTCCTTGAGTTGATTGCGGCGATACAGATTCTGCATGACCTCTTTAAAATCCAGGCCATAGCTATATTCCTTAAATGTTTTGAAAAATTCGATGCCGATGGGATTGGGCATTTCTTCCGCAACCAACTGCATCGCCACGGGGAACGAATGGCCGGCCTTGAGGCTGCGGGCCATCAGCCCCAGGGCTTCGGGCAATTGTTTCTCGAATTTTTTGAGCCGCAGACGTTTTTTGAGCACTAGAAAACTGTAGGGGAAAAGAATGGCGCCGATGACAAAACCCAGCAGACAACCCGATGGCCCGAATCGCAGACCACCATAGGTACCAGTCCCCAAGCCGATGATGATGCAGACCATGGCCACTTCCTTGGCCTGCCAGGGGATGGCGGCTTGTAGGAGCAATTCCTCTAATTTAAATAATTGACTGATTTTTTGGAATAAGCGATCTTTCCAGGAGGCCTGCGGCAAGGCATCGGTCTTCAGGAGTGAGGCCATCTCGGCCCGTTTCTCCAGCTCTCCTTCGAAGCGCAATCTCTCTTTGATGCGTTTCTCCCGTTTTTTTTCGGAGCCGCCGAAAAAGAGAAAGAGCCCCTGGATGAGGAAGAGGATACAGAGAAAGACCATGAGGGGAAGCAGGCGGGGGATATCGCTTCCCTCAAAGCTGAACCATGCCAAGAGTTCTTGTAAAAAAGCCAACATTGTTCTTGCCAGTCTCCGGGCAAAAGGTTAATTACGGCGGAAGACATCACCAGGGAGATCCACCCCCAGGGCCTCCAGTTGGGTCATGAATTTCGGCCGGATACCGGTGGACCGGAAACGGCCTTTAATTTTACCCTCTTCATTGAGTCCCATCATTTCGAAGCGGAAGATTTCCTGCATAACAATGACGTCACTCTCCATACCGACGATCTCATTGAGATAAAGCATCTTGCGGCTGCCATCTTTGAGGCGGGCGACCTGAATTACGGCGTGAATGGCCGAGGCGATCTGATGCCGCAGGGCCTTGTCGGGGATGTTAAGGCCGGCCATGGCCACCATGGTTTCCAGGCGGACCAAAGCATCTCGGGGGGAGTTGGCATGGATGGTGGCCAAGGAGCCGTCGTGGCCGGTGTTCATGGCCTGAAGCATGTCCAAGGCCTCAGCCTGCCGCACCTCGCCCAAGATAATGCGTTCCGGCCGCATCCGCAGGGCATTGCGCACCAGATCCCGCTGGGTCACCTCCCCGGTCCCCTCCATGTTGGGTGGGCGGGTTTCCAGGCGCACCACATGTTCCTGTTGCAGCTGCAACTCCGCAGCGTCTTCGATGGTAATGATGCGCTCGTCATTGGGGATAAAGCCCGAGAGCACATTTAAAAACGTCGTCTTACCGCTACCCGTGCCGCCTGAGATCAGGATATTGAGGCGAGCCTTAACCATGGCTTCCAGGACCTTGGCGATCTCTGCGGTGATGGTGCCGAATTCAATGAGATGATGGACTTTATATGGGTCCTTGGAAAATTTCCGAATGGAGAGGGCTGGACCGTCCAGGGCCAGAGGGGGAATGATGGCATTCACCCGGGAGCCGTCGGGCAGACGGGCATCCACCATGGGGCAGGACTCATCCACCCGACGGCCGACTCCCGAGGCAATTTTTTCAATTATTTTTAAAAGATGAGCATTATCTTTAAAGCGCACCGGCACCCGTTCCAGCTTGCCTTTCCGCTCCACATAGACACTGTTGTAGCCATTCACCAAGATATCGGAGACCGTGGGGTCCTGTAACAACGGTTCCAGGGGACCATAGCCCAGGAGCTCATCCCGGATGTCCCGAGTCAGACGCTCCCGCTCGGCCAGACTCATGGCCAGGTTCTCCTCCTGGAGGATCAGCTCGATTCCCCGGCGCAGATCTGCCATGAGTTGGGCATCGTCGGCCAGGGCCAACCGAGATAAATCCAAGAGGTCCAGGAGCCGATAATGCAACCGGGATTTAAGCTCGTTATATTGATCCTCTTTGGAGGTGTCCTCCGGCCGCGGGGGCATTAACGGCGAAGGTTTTTTTCCAGGAGATTGCTTCTGCAATCTGGCTATCAGGCTCATGGTTTACCTTCCCAATTTTAAAAAGCGTTTGAGGGTCGCCCATCGGGCTGGACGCTGGTCGTCCTGGGATGCTGGGGCCAGCAGTCTGGCTAGTTGCTGGATTTCACCACTTAAACGATGGCGTGGCCAAAGCTCCACCAGCGGCTGCCCCTCATTGAGGCTGCGGATGACGGCGTCGTGCTCAAAGCGCAAGGTCTGCAAAAGCTCTTGGCCGAGGTATTTTTCTGCCTCTTTAGGAGCAATGCCCACAGAAGGGCTATAACCGTTGGCCACCAGTTTGATCTTTTCCCCCGGAAATTCCAAAAGGATCAGGATTTCCAGGAGTTTTTTGGCATCCCGTAAGGCTGGCACCGACAGCTGGACCACCAGCAGGAGGAGATCTGTCTCCTCCAAAGCCTTCATGGTCACCTCATCCAAGTTATCGCCCAGATCCAGAATTATGTAGCGATAGAGAAATTGGCCTCTAAGAAAGGCTAAAATGCTCTGTACTACGCCTGCCCGCACCAGTTCCCGGTCTTCTAACCGGAGGGGGCCCTGGAGCACTTCCAAGCCAGAGTCCCGGCGATGCACCACATCTCGCCAGTATTGGGTGTCCAGGCTGTCGTACTTCTCAATAACATCCAAAAGTGAGTACCGGGGTGGTACATCTAAAAAAGAGCCGATATCACTATTATTGAGATCCAGGTCCATGAGGAGCACCGGTGCGGCCGCCTCATTGGCCAGGGCCTGGGCCAGATTGACGGCCAAGAACGTTACCCCGACCCCCCCTTTGCAGCCCAGCAGCCCGATAATTTGAGTGGTTTCGCCTTCTTTCAACCGTTGGCGTAGGCGCTGCAATCGGCCGATGGCTTGGGCAAATTCTTCCTCTTTAATATGGCCGATGAAACACTCCTGGACCCCCAGACGCAGGGCTTTGAGGAGGGTATGGGTATCGGCCTGCTCCATATATAAAAAGATGGCCGGAGGTTCGCTCTGATGCTGGAGTGTCTCGATCCATTGGTCCAAACCGTTGAGGCCGTGTTGATATTCCAGCATCACAATGTCCATGGGACCTTCGGAGGCGACCATTGGGGTGTCACCGGAGAGATCTGATGGCAATTGCTTAACCTCTACCACCTCTCCTTGGGGAAAAGCCAAAAGGACGCTCTCTAAATACTGGCCGGTGTCTTGGGCAAAATAGAACAGATGAAATCTCACTGGCATAACGGCCTGCCCCTGGTGCCTGCTGGCTCTCGGGCCAGCAGATTTTTCCTGTCACCTGACTTTTCGGCAAGATCCGGCCAAAGCTTTAGAGCCAGCCAGACTGCGATTGGCAGGAGAAAGAAGCTCTAGCTGGTTTAAGCTCCATTTGAGCATGACCTCTCATCACTCTGAGGGAGCGTCGCGACCGAAGAATCTCGGATCCTTCACTTCGCTCAGGATAACAAGAGAAAAGAAGCTATGGGTGGAAGGCTTTTTTGGGCTTTGTGCGTCCTTTTGCAAGCTTGGCAAGAAGCCTGACGGACACCATGATCCTCCCTCGGATACGGCAACCCTCTTGCCTTCAATGGGGGCCGCCAGCATGGAGGCGCCAACCATGGCTTGCTCTTGGGGAAACTTTCCGTTACATTGTGCTTGCGGAGGGATTTTGCCAGCCGATTCTGGCAGCATGGGCCAATGAGGGGTTGGTGGGATAACGGAGCCCTTTTACTTAGGTGGTACTCATGGTACAAGATAAGACCCAGGCGCCGGTTAGCCCTGGCCTTACTCTAACGGGGCCAGGAGACCCAGAAGATCAAAAGGCTACCTGGCAGGCCCTGCAGTGGGAGTTGGCAGTCAATGCGGCCCTGGCCGATCTGTACCAGCCTCTAGTGGCGCCGGGGACCGATATCCAAACCATTGCTACTCGCGTCCTGGAAAAAGCCCTCCAGCTCACCGGTAGCCCCCATGGCTATGTGTCCACCATCGATCCCCAGACGGGCGATATGATAAGCCACACCCTGAGCGAGATGCTGGCTGGGCAATGTGAGCTGTCGGAGCCGGATCGGCGTATCATTTTCCCGCGCAGTCCAGACGGCACTTACCCCCGGCTCTGGGGGCACTCCCTAAATACCGGCCAGGCCTTCTATACCAATGACCCAGCCAACCATCCAGCATCCCAGGGCACGCCCCCAGGTCATATACCCATCGTCCGTTTCTTGTCAGTGCCCCTCGCCTTGGGTCCGGAAATAGTAGGCCAGATCAGCTTGGCCAACGCCCCCCGGGAGTACACCGACCAAGATCTATCCGCCTTGCAACGGCTGGGATATGTCTTCAGCCTGGCCATTCAACGGAAACGGTTCGAAGAAGCCCTGGAACAAGCCCGCCGCGATCTGGAAGAGACGGTGGCGCAGCGGACCAGATTGCTGCGGGAGTCCAACCTGGCGTTAATTCGGGAAATTAAAGAAAGGGAAAAATTTGAGAGTGAACTGACTGCCTCCCAGGCTCGCCTCCAAGACTTGGCGTCCCAGCTCCTCCATGCCCAGGAACAGGAACGCCAGCGCCTTTCCCGAGAGCTCCATGATGAACTGGGGCAATCCCTCCTGGTGTTAAAATTACAGCTCCGTTCCCTGCAGAAATTCCTGCCCGGCGAGCCACCGCTATTGAGCAGCAAGGTAACAGAGATTCTCGGTCAGCTGGATGAAATCATTGACAGCGTGCGTCGCCTCTCCCGGGACCTAAGTCCGGCCGTTCTCCAAGATCTGGGTCTGAATGCGGCGCTGGAAATTCTTTTCAACAATTTCTGCAAGCACGTCAACATCAAAGAATTTACCAGCCAGCTGGATGATCTCCGGGATCTGTTCCCCATGGAAGCCCAGATAAACATTTACCGCATCTTTCAGGAATGCTTCACCAATATTGCCAAATACGCCCAGCCGCAGCGGGTGGGCGTGCGGGTGCAGCGCCAGGGCCAGGCTGTGACCTTTCTCGTGGCCGATGATGGCTGTGGTTTTGACGTGCGGCAGGTCATGGCCCCAGACTCCCAAAAGCGGGGCCTGGGGTTGGCGGCCATGGCCGAACGGGTCCGGATGCTGGGTGGCGCACTGGAGATCAATTCCTTCCCGGGGCTGGGTACCAAGATCAGTTTTAGCATCCCCATTCCCTCCCCAGAATAACCAGACAGCCGGTCCGTTCGGTCGTAGCCGCCCTGCTATTAAGCCAGCCAGCTCTGGGCCCGTTGACTGAGGGTGGCCAGATCCGCCAGACCCTGTTGGGCTTGGGCCGGGGTGAGGTAGCCTTGGCCGCAGGCCGGTGTCAAGATGCTTTGAGACAGAAGCATCTGCCGGTCCAAGCCTCGATCCAACAGGGTCTGGACCTGGTGGGTGAATTTGGCCCACAAGGCATCCACAGTCTCAAGGGGGGCGGTGGGACTGGTAGGGACCAAACCCCAAGCCAAATAGCCGCCACGCTTAAGGAATTGTTGTAAGGCCCGGTCATACAGGGTCAGGTTGTCAAAAAATTCATAGGAATCGAAGCTGAGGATATCGATGGGCGTCTCCAACAGCACACTCCAATCAGTGTTGCCACAGCAGTGCACCCCGAAATATGCCTCGCCGAATTCCTTGGCTATACTGATGACTTCACTGAGCAGGCTGATAACCTCTTCCCGGGAGATCTGCAAGAAGGCAGAACCCAGGCCAGTGAGGGAGGGTTCATCAAAAAATATAACGGGCTGCCGGCCGGCTTGCCGGATCTTAGCCATCTGCCAAGCGGCCTTGAGGGCCAGCCCTCGGGTCACGGCCTGCATGAGCTCGTAGTCAAAAAGAATAGCTTTACCGTCCAGGCCCTTGACAATGGTGGCCAAGGTCACCGGCCCCACCACCTGACCCTTTACAAAGGCCGGCTGCTCTGCCGGCTGCTGGGACAACGCGGCCAGGAGCGCATAAAAGCCCGAGGCTTCGGTAGGAGTGAGGGCAAAGTGCTCCAGGTCGCCAGCCAGGGCAGCTTCATAAAAATGGGTGAGGGCCTCATCCCGATCCACAGCCTCTGTCACCCGCACTAGACGCTGAAATTCGTCCCGGATGATCAAAGGCAGTCCCCCTGCCCCTTGGCTGACCATATCTTCCATAAAACCTTTCTGGGCCATCTGCGGCCAGAAAGGGAGGTGGGGGAGATACTCAAGGATTAAGCGCACGGCTGCGTGTTCATCCTGAAAAGGCACCGAGCCGATGCCGGTGGCCGCCAATGCTGGTAATGGCTGCATAGTTCACCTCCCGGTGTGTTCGTCTCTACCAAGCCCGCTGCGCCGGTTGGTCCTTGGGCCATCGAAGCCCGATGGCCGCCCGGCGGTGGCCGATTTTGGATTTTCATAACTTAGTACCTGTGGTATAGAAAAACAACCGGCAGATTCCGGCATGACAATTTACCGAAAGGAGGTTTTGTATGGCCGAGACCACCTATCCTGCCTGGTATCGCCATCTCCAGGAAAAACACGGCCGTTTCATGCAGGCCCTGGAGGAGCTGGGCCAAGCCGTCCGTCAGGAGGGCCCCCTGCCCGCCAAAACCGCTCACCTGGTGCAACTGGCTGCCGCAGCCACCAATCGCTCTGAGGGCGCCGTGCACAGCCACACTCGCCGGGCCCTGCAGGCCGGCGCCACGCCCGAGGAGATCTATCATGCCTTGATTCTCCTCACCAGCACCATTGGCTTCCCCACCGTCTCGGCCGCCCTCAGCTGGGCTGCTCAAATCATCGAGCAGCACAAGCCCTAAAGGGCCAGCCGGTATAGCCGCTGTAGCTGCGCCGGCTGCGCCTAGCCAGCAGTGGTAGCTGAGGCCAAAAAGAGGAGGCCACGGAATCGGAGCATCCTGCCGCTGAGCATTTATTGTGTTTCTCTCAGGCTGGTTTGAGGGGTAGAGCGCCTAACTGGCCGCCGCTAGGGAGTGGACCGAGCGCCGCTCCGGCCTGCCGGGCCCCGGTGAGCGACTATCCTGGGGGCAAATCAGCGCTGCCGCTGGTTGGGTATAAAAAAGGGGAATGGCGGAGAGAGAGGGATTCGAACCCTCGGTGGAGGTTTCCCCCCACACTCGCTTAGCAGGCGAGCACCTTCGGCCTACTCGGTCATCTCTCCGGGTAAGTCAGACTTTTTACAAGCAGGGGCGGCCGGTGCTGCTGTAGCTCGTCACCGGGCCGCCCTATCTTTTCCTGAATCAGTCAGCTGGTCGAAATAACATGAGGATTGGGCCGCAAGGCGGCATGACCACCATCTCCATGAGTTGTAATGTAGCATAGCCTCGGTTGGATTTCAAGCTAGCCGGGGCGAATTGTTTCTGGAGGTTCGCTCTTTTTGCCTCCGATGCAATGCTCTCTGACCAAATGCTTGGGAGGCCCGGGGGAGGCCGCCAGTTCTTTTCTGCTGGCGTCTGACCACGGAGGGTCACGATCTGCCGGCAACCGACGGAGCACGGCCGGAAAACCGTGGCCTAAGCAAAATTACAGATACCTAAAGATGCTTCCTTATTTTTCCGCTCTGGATAATTGGCATGTATTTTTCTCATAAGGCCTTATGTTGACAACGGTTGACCAAACAGAGGGGTATAATCTGCTTATTAGGCCTTGCTGCAGCGCCCCCATATTAGGAGTGCCGAAGGGCAAGATGGCCGCTATAAATGCTTTCATCAAATGTATCTGTAATTCCCTGAGAATAAATATTAATCAATATGGGGGAAACATTTGGCTGCCGGGAGGCAAGATGGTGCCCATGGTCAGGAGGGGGCCTAGACTGACTTTATGGAAATATATCGAATATTAACCATTCTTAACCAGGAAAAATTATAGAAAGGAAAAACTTGACAGACCATCCATGGGATTGGTAAAATCCCTAAGAATTTTTCATTCCCTTCCAGCGGCGAAATGCATACACCTTCGCCAACATGTTAATAAAATTTATATTTTTTAGAATTACTTATTGTTTCATAAGTAATTTTGTGTACTTATGCAGTTTTGCGGCCAGCCTCTTTTTGCCTCTGCCGTTTAAACATTTTTATCCGCTGAGGGCAAAAGATAACGTCGCCGGCCAAGAATCTACAGGTTTAGGCGCATTCAAGGAGTCTTAACTATGCGCAATGAGGATTTCCCGCCAGCAGTAGTGCCACCCCCTCGGCCCCCCGAACCGGCGGTGGCCCAGCCCCAACCCATGGAATATGGGTACGAAGTGTACCAAGGACGGTCACTCCGGGAGTATATTCAGATCCTCTGGCACCGCAAATGGTGGATTCTGACCACCTTCGCCGTTGTGTTCTCTGCCGTCGCCCTCTACACCTTTACCAGGGTACCCATCTACCGGACGGTCAGTATCCTTCAGATTACCCAGGATAATCCCGGCTCCCGGGTAAGCGCCGACGACAAACTCTCCATGCTCACCGGCAGCGATTCCATGGAGAAGTTCCAGCAGACCCAATACAAGATCCTGGAGAGCCGCTCCCTGGCCGAGCGAGTGATCAAGGCCCTCAAGCTTGCCGAGCACCCCGATTTCAAAATTGATCGGGAAAAGTTTCCGGAGTTGAGCGACGCCGACGTGGAAGAGGCGATGGTCGAAGCCTTCCAGAAAAAGCTGGAGGTAACTCCGGTCCGCAACTCCTACTTGGTGGAAGTCTCCTTCCAATCCACCGACAAAGACCTGGCCCAAAAGGTGGTTAACGCCATAGCCGATGAATACATGTATCTCTCCATCGACCGCCGTAACGAATCCTTCAACCTGGTGCGCCATTGGCTGGACCGTCAACTGCAGGATATGGCCGCCAAGGTCCAGGAAGCCCAGCAGAAGCTCTATAAGTTCGGCCAGGAGACCGATATCTACAGCCTGGAAGACAAGGACAATGTCATTATCCAGAAATTCATCGATCTCAGCGGGCTGTTGACCAAGGCCCAGGCCGAGAAGATGGCCAAAGAGGCCCACAATACCGGCAGATCCAGGAAAAAGGCCCCAACGCCCCGCTGGTGGTCAACAATCCCCTGATTGTAGCCCTCCGCCAAGAACTGGTAACCCAGCAGGCCAAGGTCTCCTCCCTGCAGAAGGTTTATCTCCCCGGCCATCCCGAGATGCAGGCCGAGTTAGCTCAGCTCCGGGAGCTCCAGGGCCGCCTCAACGGCGAAGTGCAGCGCCTCATGGAGAGCATCCGGGCCGACTATGAAGCTGCCTCCCGCACCGAGAAACTCCTCGCCGACAGCCTGGCCCAACAGAAGGAGCAGGTGGCCAAGCTCCAGGATAACCTGACCGATTACCAGATCCTGAAGCGGGATGCCCAGACTAACGAGCAGCTCTATCAAGCCCTGCTGTCCCGGGTCAAAGAAGCCAACATTGCCAGCACCATGGTGCCTTCCAACGTGGCAGTCATCGATCCCGGCAAGCTGCCCTCCAAACCCTACAAACCTAAGACGCTCCGCGACCTGGCCTTGGGCGCCTTCGCGGGGCTGTTCCTCGGACTGGGCTTGGCCCTGGTGATCGATCACCTGGACGATTCCATCAAGTCCGTGGATGACTTGGAACACTATTGTGGCCTCCCCACGGTGGGCATCCTCCCCCTCCTCAGCCTAAACGGGGCCGGCAAAAACACCGGTTGGGCGGCCAAGGTCTTGGATTCACCGGTGGCCCTGCTCATTTCCCCGAGGAAGCGGCGACAAAAACGCCAGGCCAGCGAGACGCCGCCCGTAACCAACTTAGATGTGGTGGTCTATGAAAATCCCCGGGCTCCCATCACTGAGGCTTTGCAGCATACCCAAACCTCCATCATGCTTTCCGTCTCGGGCCGGCCCCCCGGCGTCCTGGTCATTACCAGCCCCGGGGCCAGTGAAGGCAAGAGTACGATCACCTCCAACCTGGCCATCTCCTTTGCCCTCAATGACCAACAGACCGTCATCATCGACGCGGACCTGCGCAAACCCCGTATGCACAAGATTTTCCATGTGGCGGCGCAACCGGGTTTGACCAACTACCTCAGCGGCAACGCCAGCCTCGAGGACATCCTCCATGCCACGGAGATTCCTCACCTTGCCGTCATCACCGCCGGGGCCCGCTCACCCCGCCCCGCCAACCTGCTGCAATCCGCCATGTTCAAAGCCCTGCTGCAGCGGTTGCGGGAGCAGTTTCAGCATATTATCATCGATACGCCCCCCATCCTGGGCTTTACCGATGCCCGGCTGGTGGCTGCCCAGGCCGATGGTGTCATCATCGTCACCAAACAGAACAGCACCCACAAGAGCGCCGGCCGCCTGGCCCATCAACTCCTGACCCAGGTCCATGCCCCGGTCATCGGCGCGGTCCTCAATGGCGTCGGCCCCCATAGTTCGCCCTATGGCCGCTATTATTACTATTATTACGATTACCGCAATAAATACTATTCTCATTATTATACCGATAAACAATCATAACGGCGAGATATACTTGCTCTAGAGTCATTCAGGCACAACACCTAATACGTAGCTGCATGAGCCCATGGCCAGCACCGGTTAACACTCGGAGTTCTATTAAAAGGGACTATCTGTCATGCTGAAGGTTTTCGGCCGCAAGGTATCTTCCTGGAAACTGGTTCTCCTGGCAGGCGATACGATTGCCTACGGACTGGCAGTGGCGCTGGCTATGGTTGTAAACCCCAAAATCGACCTGCAAGACTTGGCCATCACTCATAACTTCTTGGCGATCATCCTGGCGGGGTTGACTTATCTCCTCGTGCTTTATATTGCCGACCTCTATGAGTATCAGCAGGATTTCCGCCGGTGGCCCACCATCGGTCGGCTGCTTTTTGCCATCCTGGTCGGCACCATCAGTCTCATCGTGCTCTTTTACTTCCCCAACCTGGCCCTTCTCGGCCGCTGGCAGCTCCTTATCCAGACAGGTTTTTTTACCCCCCTCTTGCTTGCCTGGCGCTGGCTCTTTTCTTCGCTGGCCTTGCCCCGCCGTTTAAAGAGGCAAATTTTGATCATCGGCGCCGGGAAAGCCGGGCGGCGACTCCTGGAAGCCGTCCGCCGCCGGCAACACAGCGGCCTGGAAGTCATGGGTTTCATTGACGATGACCCCCAGAAACTCGGCACCGAGATCGAGGGTGTGCCGGTCCTGGGGACCTCCGCCGATATCCAAGCCATCCATAAACAGTTCCAGGTCAAAGTGCTGGTCCTGGCCATCACCCATGAAAAATCCCAACAGTTACTCAAGGAGCTCACCAGGATCGGCTGGAACGGCTGCCAGGTCCTGGATATGCCCAGTTTCTATGAATACCTGGCTAATAAGGTGCCCATTGATCATATCTCCGATGTCTGGTTATTTCTCAATAGCCTGCGGCCCCATCTCTTTTACTACCGCCACCTGAAGCGCCTCATGGATCTGGCCCTGTCGATCCTCGGCTTGCTGATCACGGCCCCGCTCTTTCTCCTCATCGCCCTCCTCATCAAGCTGGAGGACCGTGGCCCGATCTTTTTCATCCAAGAGCGCCTGGGCCAGGATGGCAAGCCGTTTAACCTCATCAAGTTCCGGACCATGAGACCTGACGCCGAGGCCAATGGCCCCCAATGGGCCGCAGACCAGGATGAGCGGGTTACCCGGGTTGGCCGGCGCCTCCGGCAATATCGCCTGGATGAGCTGCCCCAACTCCTCAATGTCATCATCGGCGATATGAGCCTCATCGGCCCCCGGCCCGAACGGGAAGTCTTTATCCAGGAATTCATGGAACCCGTGTCCATCTGCCGGTCAGTGCAATACGGCAACCTCGCCGTGCCGCTCCTCATCGATGAAATCCGGGAGAAGGTCCCCTATTATAGTTATCGCCTCCTGGTCAAACCAGGCATCACCGGCTGGGCCCAAGTCATGTATCCCTATGCCTCTTCCCTGGAAGAGACCAAGGAAAAACTCCAATACGACCTTTATTACATCAAAAACATGAGCTTTTTCCTGGACCTGGCCATCCTCCTGAAAACCATCCGCATCATCTGCTTTGCCAAGGGGAGATGATGACATCGCTGGAGGTGATCCAAGTGAACCTTACGGTACCTCTCAGAGGAAATAGAAAAGCCGGGGTCTGCTGTTCCAAGAAAAGCACTTCCCCGGGAACCGCTAACTATTTCCCGTTGCTCTCGTTGCAGCCATGAATTTTTCGGCGCTTCCAGCCACGGCGAGGCAGTGCGCAGCCATGCCTGGAGCTGCTCTCGCAGGGCCACTATCTGGTCCGGGACCTCAACCTGGCCCCTCTTACCCCGGGGCGGTATTATGATGAGATCATCTCCTGGGCGGAGAAGCAAGGGCCTAAAGATTCGTTATGATCTTTGCTAAGTATCCCCGATTCAAAGGGTTTCTGAAATATCTCATAGAGTCTGCCACGAGCTACCGCATCTGCTGGCACCGGCGGCCGGACGATCCTCGATCTCTAGCGATAACCTTTGACGACGGCCCCCTGCCGAATACCAGGAATATTCTCCAGTTCCTGGAACAGCAGCAACTCAAGGCCACCTTTTTTATGGTTGGGGAAAGGATGCTGACCTATCCTGACCTTGTCCAGGAGGTCGCCCGGCGAGGCCATGTCATCGGCAGCCACGGCTACCGCCATATCGTGATGAAACATCTTTCTCTGGTGGAATTTAGGGCCCAGGTAGAGAAGAGCTTTGCCCTTATCGCCGAGATGGCCGGCTCCCAACCCAAACTTTTCCGCCCCCCCTGGGGGCAGGTCAGCCCTTGGCAGGCCTCCTGGCTGCTGCGGCAGGGCATCCGCCTAGTTTTCTGGTCCCACCAACTGGCCGCAGACCAAACCAGGCTCATCGAACCCGATAAAAGTTTTACCAACGGCGGACCCATTATCTTGTTGCATGATTATGACCACTTCCCAGATCATTCCATAGTGTTACCAGGGAATAAATTAGCATCAAGGGGATAATTTGACTGAACAAGCCGGGTTTGTAATTTCTGAATCAATAACCGAACGTTTTGCCCGGGGGGCATTTTGGTCTTTAATCGGCACGGTGGGTTCCCGCCTCTCTTCCTTTCTGGGGGCGGTTATTGTGGCCCGGTTTTTAGGTCCCGCTGGTTTTGGCGAATTAGCGATGATTCAAAGCACCATTGGCGTTTTGGGGACCTTTGCCGGTTTTGGTTTGGGAATGACCGCCACCAAGTATGTGGCAGAGCTGAGACTGAAGGACCCAGAACGCACCGGTCGCATTATAAGTCTCACCTATTTGGTTTCCTGGACCGCCGGCGGATTAATGGCGATTTTCTGCTTCCTGGCTGCGCCTTGGCTGGCAGCCAAAACTATTAATGCCCCCCATTTGATTCCCGAAATCCGGCTGGCCAGTCTTTTACTGCTGCTCTCTGCCGGCTTCGGACCGCAGGCTGCAATATTGGTAGGCCTACACTCTTTTCGGGTTCTTGCTCAAATTAATTGGTATCATGCTTTATTAAACCTAATATTAACTGCTTGTTTAGTTTGGTTTGCCGGCTTGCGCGGCGTGATTCTTGCCCTAATTTTGTCTAATTTAACAGCAGCAGGGTTAACCTCTTTTTTTTTGGCAAAAGAATATCGCACCATTGGATTGCGTCTTCAATTTCGAGGAGC
>CAZARS010000016.1:6498-7713 GCA_964487625.1 uncultured Desulfobacca sp. | reverse complement strand
TTTAAGGGAAAAAGGGATCCTTTGGCAGTTTTCCCTCCCCGCTTTTTTGAGCAGCAACCTGTACACCCCGGTACTTTGGGCGGCTCAAGCTATGTTAGCCAATCGGCCTAATGGCTATTACGAATTGGGATTATTCAATGCTGCCATGCAATTTCAAATGCTTGTCTCTTCAGTGAATACTATTTTTGCTCAGGTTTCGGTGCCAATATTTTCTGAAATTCACGGATACAATGACAGGGAACGTTTTTCAAGGGTTTTTTCCACTTATTTCCGTTTTAATTGGAATTTGGCAGTGATTTTCGGGTTAATAGCGATGGCATGTTCACCTTGGCTCATCCAAATATTTGGCAATAATTTCGCAGATGGCAATTCAATCTTGTTGTTAACTATATGCAGTAATGTTATTACTGTAGCAACCAGTATTATGGGACAGTTTTTTTATAGCACAGGCTTGATGTGGATAGGCCTGATGTTAAATTTATTATGGGGGGCTTCTCTTCTTGTGGCGGCGTATAATTTAGTATTACATGGAGCTGCTGGCTTGGCTACATCTTTGTTGTTTGCTTATTTGTTTCTCTTATTTGTGCAGATATATATTATTAATAAGCTTTATATAAATCATTTGAAAACGATGATCAAATTGCAGTTAATTAATTATGCCTTGTTATCATTTGGATTTTTTTTGATAATATCAGATTTATGTAATATCTTAAAATTAATATTATTGTCTCTGGTGATATTTTTTCTATTAGCTTGTTTTGCGATAGATATTATTAAAATATTCAAGTATTTGCCTTGCCCGGGGTTCATGAAGCAGCTTTTGCGGCCATTGAGAGACATTTCCATAAGTAAGCCAGGATATTGGAAATAAGTTCCGGTGCCGGTGGTTTTACGCTTCATTTACGGGGCCCGGCTATCAAGTCGTAGCTTCTGGGATAGAACCAGAACAATTTGCTCTAAAAGATATACCTTTTGTTTACCTTGATCTTAATGAGGTATTACCGAAGGAATATCAGGAAAAATTCGATGCTATAGTGGCCCTGGAGGTTTGTGAGCATGTGGAAAATATTTTCGAAATTTTTAGAAAAGTGTATTTATTACTAAAAAAGGGCGGAATGGCCTTTATTACCACTCCCAATATCTTATCAATTAGATCACGTTTGATATTTTGGCATTCGTGAAATTTTAACTTTTTCAACCCGGGGTTAGTGGATG
>CAZARS010000016.1:6184-6459 GCA_964487625.1 uncultured Desulfobacca sp. | reverse complement strand
CTGCGACGCGAGCCCAGATTCATTGCCAACAAGTTTTAGGTATTGGCGGCATCAGAATGATTTGGTTCCATATTATCAGAAAATAATAACGATGTTGTTTATCTTTATAAAAAAATTATTTTATAAAGAATATTTTCCTAATGAATTTGACAAGGAAAATATATTATTGATATTAAGCAAATAAGCATGCAAATAATTATTTATAACCAATCATTAATATTGAGGATATTTCAATGATATTTGATTTTGTAATAGTTGGCGCAGGTTTGGCCGGT
>CAZARS010000016.1:5629-6154 GCA_964487625.1 uncultured Desulfobacca sp. | reverse complement strand
AATTAATATCAAATAAATTTAAAAAAAAGGTTTTATTAATAGAGAAAAGAAATCATATTGGAGGAAATTGTTATGATTATTATAATGAACATGGAATATTGGTCCATAAATATGGACCTCATTATTTTAGAACATCAAGCCAATTAGTAGTGAAGTATCTTAGCAATTTTACCGATTGGCATTATGTTCAATATCAAATAAAAACTTGGGTTGATGGCAGACTTTTTTCATTTCCTATAAACCTTGATACAATAAATGATCTTTATGGATTAAAACTATCAACTGATGAACTACGAACATGGTATGAAACTAAAAAAGAAAAAATGGATCAGATAAATAATTCAGAAGACTTGATCATAAGCCAGATAGGCCGAGAATTATATGAAAAGTTTTTTAAAAATTATACTCTAAAGCAATGGGGATTAAAACCTTCAGAGCTACACCAGTCAGTCTGTGGCAGAATACCAATAAGAATTAACAGAGACCCAAGATATTTTAATGATTACTTTCAGGCAATGCCCAAAT
>CAZARS010000016.1:0-5583 GCA_964487625.1 uncultured Desulfobacca sp. | reverse complement strand
AATATAAAAATTTTATTAAACACTAGCTTTGAAGAGATATCCGATACAATAATTTATGAAAAATTAATTTATACTGGCCCAATAGATTTGTATTTTAACTACAAATATGGACGTCTACCTTATAGATCACTTAAATTTGAATATGAAACATATTTCAAGGAGTATTACCAATCAACTGTGCAAATAAACTATCCGAATGATTACGATTTTACAAGAGTTATAGAAATTAAGCATGTGACAGGCCAAAAGCATCCGTGGACAACTATAGTCAGAGAGTATCCAACTGATAATGGAGAGCCATTTTATCCAATTCCCACCAAAGAGAATATGCAAAAATATGCTCTTTATAAAAAAGAGGCAGATAAAATAAAAAATGTTTATTTTATAGGCCGCTTAGCACAATATGAATATTTAAATATGGATCAAGTAATTATTAACTGCATGAATTTAATAAATAAGATAAATCATTAGTTTAATAACCTGAGTATTTAAAGTGTGGAAAATAGCATTAAATATTTAAAGCTTACTATACAGTTTTTTTAATAATATAAGAGAGGTTAATATGAATACCATATCTGTTATAATACCTTTATACAACAAAGGACCCCACATAAAAAGGACAATAAAATCTTTGCTTAATCAAACTAAAAAGCCAGATGAGATAATTATTATAGATGATGGATCTACAGATAATGGAGGAGAATTGGTAAAAAAAATAAAATCACCTTTAATAAAATATTTAAGACAAGAAAACAGAGGTGAGTGGAAAACTAGAAATCGTGGTATAAAAATAGCAAACGGCGATATAATAGCATTTTTAGATGCTGATGATACGTGGGAACCTAATTATCTATATACTATTCAAGAATTAATAAACCATTATCCAATGGCTGGAGCTTATGCTACGGCATACTATATTATATTGCCAAATGGCATAAAAATAAAAAAAGAACTTAATATATTAGATAAAAACAAAGAATTTGGAGTAATAAATTATATCAGATCTGCCTTAAAATTTCCAGTATGGATTTGCGCCACGGCTTTTCATAAAAAAATATTAATTGAATTAGGCGGTTTTTACGAAGGCAATATTAATGGAATAGATCCTTTTGGCGGAGATGTAGATTTAATATTAAGAATTGCAATGCACCATCCAATAGTATGGAGTAGCAAACCTTTGGCCACCTATCATCAAGATGCTACCAACAGAACTGTCGGTTTTAGGCGATGGTCAGGTGAACCAGTCATTTCCCGGACAGCCCGGCTAGCCATTGAGGCGGGTATTGTTCCTCCTGAACAGATTAAGGATTTGCGGGAATATGCGGCTCATTTTCAGATTTCTGCAGCAAGGGATTGCCTCGTCCTGGGCAAAAAAGAAAAGGCCAAAGAACTGCTGGAGTATGCCCGGGGAACTAAGAAATTTGCCAGGCAATGGTGGCAATATCGGCTCCTAGCAGCCTGTCCGGGCAATCCGGGGCCATACCTCTGGAAAGTAAAACAGCTAACCAAAATTTTCAGGGGAAATCATGGCATCTAAGAATTTCAAAGGGACCGTCGCTTACGGCATCGCTCCCCATGAAGGCGGTACTACCACCGTTTATCTGAATCTGGGGGAGGGTCTTCGAACCAGGGGGTGGCGGTTCTTTGGCGTCACTGTGGGAGAGCATGGCGCCCGCTTGTATGACCCGCGTTTTGGCGACGAGGCGACAGTGGTCTTGGCCCCGAAAGAAAGTTCTTTGATAAAACAGGTGGAGGCTTTTTTAGCGTGGGTTGAGAAAGAAAAGGTCGATATTGTCATTCCCAACTGTGAAGATGTAATATACGCTGCCCTGCCCCATTTACTCCCGAGGGTAAGGCGGGTCAATATTTGTCATACCATAACCAGATCAGCTTATTTAGGTTGTGCGGTTTACAGAAACCGTCTCGATGCCGTGGTAATTTTAAATGAACGGCAGAAGAGGGACCTTGCTGGCCGATGGGCCATACCCGAGAAAAAACTGCATCTGATCCCCCATGGCGTTGATACTACCAGATATTTGCCCACTGAGAGGAAATCCCAAAAATTAACAGAGCTGCACCTGATATATTTGGGCAGATTAGATGATCTCGATAAAGGCATCATGTTCCTGCCGTCTATTTTCCTGCAGTTGAGAGCTGCTGCGGTTCCTTTTTCCTGCGCCATTGTCGGCTCGGGGCCGGACAGCCCGAAATTAGAAGCGGCATTGGCAAGGAAAAAATTACTTTCCCAAGTCAAGTTAATCGGCCAAGTCGTGCAATCGGAGGTGCCCGGAATACTCTCTCAAGCCGAAATCTTTTTAATGCCTTCCCGCTTTGAGGGATTTGGCCTATCTTTAATAGAGGCCATGGCAGCCGGCTGCGTTCCTATAGCAAGTAATTTATCCGGAGTTACGGATATGATTATTGAGGATGGGGTAAGCGGATTTCTCTGTCCGGTCGGCGATATCAAGGCTTTTGCAGACAGGGTTGTTTTATTACATCATGACCGGGAAAGATTAGCACATATGAGTCAGGCCGCCCGCCGCCGGGTGGAAGAGCTTTACAGTTTAGAGAAGATGTGCGATGCTTATGATCGGCTGTTTACTGAAATATTAGCTTCTCCTCCCCCCTTATGGACGCCCAAGCCTTTAAGCCAATTTCAATATCCCAAAGAACTTTTGCCGACCTGGCGCACTCGGATCCCCTTGCCCTTGAAAAACTTTGCCCGGACAATTCTATGCCGTTATTTTAATCGAGTGGACATTTAATAATGGGAGAGAGAGACAGTAGAGTTAGCCAGCCTAAGCCCCAAGTTCTCGTGGCCCAGTTGGGGGCCAGGATGCATTACGTCGTGCCGGTGATCCTGCATCGGGCTGGAATGCTGGCCCATTTTTATACCGATGCCTACACCGGCCCGGGGAGTGCCTGGTATTGGCCGGCGCAGGTTGCCCGCTTGCTGCCCACCTCTTGGCAGCCCCCGTCCCTGCGCCGCCTCCTGGCCCGCCGGGCCGACGGCCTGCCGGCCGCCAAGATTACGGCCTTTAACCGTCTGGGCTTGGCCTATGCCCAGGCGCTACGGCGGGCCAGATCTACGGGAGAACGCCTAAAAATCCATAAAGAATATGGCCGGCGGTTTGAACAAGCGGTGACAAACAGGGGGTTTGCCGGCAGCAACGCCGTTTATGCTTTTCAAGGTGCTGCCGTCAATATTTTGAAGGCTGCAAAACTGCAGGGGATAAAGGCGGTTTTCGAAAAATTTATTGCGCCAGCCCAAATTGAATGCCAGCTTTTGCAGGTTGAACAAGAAAATTGGCCGGCGTGGGAGACCTATCTGCCGGCGACAGACATTGTTCAGGAAAAATGTGCCCGGGAAGAGCAGGAACATCAGGCCGCAGATCTAATCCTCTGTCCCTCGGAATTTGTCCTGGAAAGCATGGTGGCCGTCGGCGTGCCCCGGGAAAAATTGCGTCTGGTGCCTTATGGCTATGAGCCCCCCGCCTCTTTGCCGATCCGGTCGCCGTGGGACGGCAAGCGGCCCTTGCGCCTGCTTTTTGTAGGGAGCGTCACCCTGCGGAAGGGGGTGCAGTACCTGGCCCTGGCCCTGGAGCGCCTGCGGGGCCTGCCGGTGGAAACCCGGATCGTCGGCCCCCTGGCCATCCAGGAGGCGGGCCGCCGCCGGCTGGCGGCCGTGGCCCAACTCACCGGTCAGGTGCCCCGACCAGAAGTAGCGCAGCATTATCAATGGGCCGATCTCTTGGTCTTCCCCAGTCTGTGCGAAGGTTCAGCAACAGTTATCTACGAGGCCCTGGCTTATGGCCTGCCGGTCATCACCACCTTTAACGCCGGCTCCGTAGTCCGGGATGGGCTGGAAGGCTATCTGGTCCCCATCCGGGACCCGGAGGCCATCGCCGCCAAGATTGAACACCTGGCCCAGAACCCGGACCTCCTGGCCTGGCTGTCCCACAATGCCCGCCAGCGGGCCCGGGAATTCGGTTGGGAAAGATATGCAGAGAGGCTGATCTCGGCTTTGATGCCACTGATTAACTCTTCCCAAGAGCGCTGAAGGAAAACTCGCAATGTTTGTTGCCCTGGTAATTGCCTCGCTGCTTTTTTTAATTGCTGCAATATTTATTCTCCGGCGAGAAAGACTGGCGCTTTATCACCCCTTGTTTATCTTCGGTCTGTGGCATTTTATCTTTTATTTGGTGGTTCCCTGGCAGATTTATCTTCTCAATGACTGGTCCGTCTTCCGCCGTTTTGGGGTGCCTTTGCATTCCGATTACTATCTGGTGAAAACTCTTTTCTTGACCCAGCTGGGTTTTTTGGGCACCCTACTCGGCTATTATTCCTCCTGGGGCCGCTGCTGGGCCCGGCGCTGGCGGCTGCCGAAGCTCACGATTGATGGTCGAGTGGCTTTCTGGGTCAGCCTTGTCTTCATTATTATTGCCGCATATTCCATCCGCAACTATCATGGCATCCCGGGCGTCAGCGAGCCGTTATTTAATCCTCTGTCAAAGGATGAGGTGGGCCGCACGATCATGACGGGTGCTTCGGGCTATGCCTATAGCGGCTACTTTTTCCTCACCGGGGTACTGCTGCTCCTTTTTTTTCTCTTCCCAAGCCGAGGCCTTGGCTGGCGAGTCTTCACGCTCGCCGTGTTTGGCGGCTATTTTATCTTTGCCCTCCTGAGAGGCTGGCATCGGGCCAGTTGGGTGCTGTGCCTCTTGGGTCTGCTGACTATCTGGCTGGTGCAACGAGGCCGCCGGTGGCCCTCGTATCGCTTTTTATTGGCGGCAATACCTCTCTTTATTATCTTTAATATATCTGCAGTAGATCGGGATGCTTGGAAATATATTGTTAAAGATAAAAATATATTGGATTATTATATAAAAATGGCTGAAAAGCGATTTTTAGAAGGAAAAATGACCACCGCTGATACAGGCAATTATCCTTTCAATACATTCAATGTTATGCTTTATAGCGAAAAGATATCTTTTGAATACGGCGCAGAATATTTTAATGCATGGATTATAAGACCCCTGCCCCGGGTAATTTTTAAAAACAAAGATAGTTATTTCTTGCCAACCAATATATCAAAAACTAATGATATATATTTAACCGCAGGCCCTACCACCGGTCTTTATATTAATTATTATTGTAATTTTGGCACAGCAGGGGTTTTCGTTGGCTGTTATGTTTTTGGAATTATAATGAGAATGATCTGGAATATATTCTATTATTATTATGCCAGCGGATATAAATATATTTTGCTATTATTTTCTAGTTTTATAACATTTTTCCCCCAATTATTAAGAGATGGAATTAATAGTGCTCCGGCTAATTATTTTTTTATATTCACGCCTATAATATTGACTATATACTTTACTGGTAATCGTTCAGGCCGCCTCTGATAGTAAGGATACCACGGGTACAAGAGACGGAGCAAGTTGACCAGTCCGATGAGCTTGGATAGCCGCAACGATATACTCAACGATATTCCGATCCTGTTGCCGCAGGGTGGCAACGGTGGGCAGGATTCTTTCCGTAAATCGGGAGCCGTTGCCGCTCTGGTTGCCAAAGCAGCCT
>CAZARS010000015.1:19157-32117 GCA_964487625.1 uncultured Desulfobacca sp. | reverse complement strand
CCATGATCCCCTGCAGGCTGGGAAACTCGCCCACCATACCGCTCACCAGGTCGGCCTTGCACAAGGTAGCAGCCCGGTATACCTTGTCCACTTTGTCCGGCAGGAGGCGTTCTGCCAGATATGTGGCCAGGGCCCGGAAACGGGTCATTTTCTCATACGAGGTGCCCAGGAGCGAATGATAAACCACGCCCTTGAGCTCCTCCACCCAGGTGTCCAACTTTACCTTGCGGTCTTCCTGGAAGAAGAACATGGCGTCACTGAGACGGGCCCGCAAGACCCGTTCATGCCCCTGCTGGACCACTACGGGGTCTCTGGCTAAAGTATTGTTAACCGCGATAAAATGGGGCAGAAGCTTACCCTGCGCATCCCGCAGGGAGAAGTAGCGTTGATGTTCCCGCATGGAAGTGATCAGCACTTCGTCGGGCAGCTCCAGAAAACGGGCCTCGAAGTTTCCCAAGGTAACGTTGGGATGCTCCACCAGGAAGGTATTTTCTTGGAGCAACTCCGGGTTGGGTACGATCTGGCCCTGCACGGTTTGGGCTGCCGCAGCCAATTGTTTTTCCAGGGTAGCCCGCCGCTCGTCGGGGTCCACCAAGACATGGGCCCGCCGCAGGGCCTCGAGATAATCTGCAGCCGAGGCCGAGGTGAGAGGTATCGCCTGGGGGGCTTGGAACCGATGGCCATAGGTGGTGGCGCCAGAAACGATGTCGCCCACCAGGAAGGGGATCACCTCGGTGCCGAAGAGGGCCACCAACCAATGGATGGGACGGGCAAAGCTGATGGTTAGGGACCCCCACCGCATGGATTTGGGAAAAGAGAGACCCAAGATCCATTCGGGCAGGAACTCCTGCAAACGGACAGCGGTGGGCAAGCCTGCTTCATGTTTCCGGGCCGCCACATAGGCACCTTTGTCTGTCTCCACAATGACCAGGTCGCTCACTTCAATTCCCTGGGCCCGGGCAAACCCCAGAGCCGCGGGAGTGGGCTTGCCGTCGGCATCAAACGCCACTGTCCGGGGAGGGCCAATCACCTCTGCCGTACTGGCTGCCTGCTGCTCCGCCACCCCTGCGGCCAGCAGCGCCAGGCGGCGGGGCGTCCCCATGGTGGTTACCTCCCCGACGGCGATACGTTCCTGCTCCAAACGTTTCTGGAAAGTTTCTCGCATCTCGGTCAATACCGGAGGGATAAAACGAGCCGGGATTTCTTCAGTACCGATTTCGATGAGCAGATCACGAGTCATAGTATCCTCAATTCATAGGCTGCCTGGACGGCCAGGGTCAGGGGGTTTGCCGCGAAATTCAGGATGGCGGCAAGTAACATCCAAAGACTGTCTAAGGCACGGGGAAGGGCCTGCTTGGCGCTCTCAAGGGGGCCAGCACTCCCCGGCCGCAGGGTGGTTTTTGCCTCACGCCGCCTTTTTTTTCAGCAAGGGAAAGCCCATGGCCTCCCGTTGCTTGAGATATCCTTCCGCGCACTGGCGGGCCATCTGGCGGACCCGGCCGATGAGGCGGCTGCGCTCGGCCACACTGATGGCGCCCCGGGCGTCCAATAAGTTGAAGGTATGGGAACATTTCAAGCAATAATCATAGGCCGGCAACACCAGGCCGAGGCCGATCAGCCGGTGGGATTCCTTCTCATATTTTTCAAAGAGATCAAAGAGCATGCCGATGTCGGCCTGTTCAAAATTATAGGTGGAGAACTCTACTTCGCCCCGATGATGGATATCGCCATAAGTAATCCCGTCGGTCCAGATCAAATCATAAACATTATCAATACCCTGCAGGTACATGGCGATACGCTCGGGGCCATAAGTCAATTCCACACTGATGGGGTGGAGATCGATTCCACCGGCCTGCTGGAAATACGTGAATTGGGTGATTTCCATGCCATCCAGCCAGACCTCCCAGCCCAACCCCCAGGCGCCCAACGTCGGGGATTCCCAATCATCCTCCACAAAACGGATATCATGGGCCAGAGGATCGATGCCCAGCGCTTTGAGGCTGTCTAAATAAAGGTCTTGGACCTCCAGAGGGGAGGGCTTGAGGATGACTTGATATTGATAATAATGCTGGAGCCGATTGGGGTTTTCCCCATAGCGACCATCCGTGGGACGCCGGGAGGGCTCCACATAGGCCACGTTCCAGGGTTCGGGACCCAAAACCCGGAGCATGGTGGCCGGATTGAAGGTGCCGGCGCCGACTTCCAAATCATAGGGTTGCTGAATAACACAACCATGATCAGCCCAATACCGTTCCAAGGTCATGAGCACATCTTGAAAATGCATGCCCGCCTCTCCTTATGAGCCCCAGTTAGGCTAAAAAAGTAAATATTAAGAAACGTTACCATTATCTTGGCGGCCTGTCAAGTTCAAAGCCAAGGTCCGGGGATGGCTATCCCTTTTCTAGAAGCCGTGAACCCGGCAGCAAAGGCTGACGAACCCAGAGAAACTCGGGCTTCCAGGCAGTATCAGACCGCAACCATCACCCGCAAGAGGTTTGAGTGAGATAATCCCGGGCTTCTCCGATGGTAAAGAGGGAGCCGGTAATCACGATGAGGTCATCGGCTTGCGCCAGCGATTTGGCCTTTTCAATGGCCGTAGGGAGATCATCAATGACCTCTCCGTGGGGGGCTAAGTCGGCCGCCAGGCTTTGGAGGTAATCCGGTCGGGCCGCCCTCTCGTATTGGGGGCGGGAAAAGATAACCACGTCAGCCAAGGGCAGGAGGCGCTTCAGGATGCCGGGGATATCTTTATCGGCCATGACGCCCAGGATCAGGATCAACCGTCGGTAGGTTAGGTCCTGGCGCAGGGCGTGGGCCAATGTCGTGGCCGCTGCCGGGTTGTGGGCGCCATCCAAGATGATGCGAGGCTGACTCGCTATCTGTTCCAGGCGGCCGGGCCAGCGAACCTCCTGCAAGCCTTGCCGGATGGCTGCCTCGGGCAGGGCAAACCCCTGCTCTTGCAGGAGTTCCACCGCGGCCAGGGCCAGGGCGGCGTTACTATATTGGTGGCGTCCCAGGAGATTGGTGCGCAACCCTGACCAACTGTGGCGAAGTCCCTGATAGCGGAACCGGCCCTGGCCCTGGCGCTGCACGGCAAAATCCCGTTTATAAAGGTAGAGAGGACTGTTGAGGGCTTCGGCCGCGGCCCGGATGGGGGTGAGGGCCGTGGGTTGGCTCACCCCGGTAATGACCGGCACCCCGGGTTTGATGATGCCGGCCTTCTCCGCGGCGATGGCCCGCACCGAATTGCCCAGATATTCCTTGTGATCCAAGGCAATATTGGTAATTAAACACAACAGGGGCTGCACGATGTTGGTGGCATCCAAACGCCCCCCCATGCCGGTCTCCAGTATCACCGGCTCGGCCTGCTGTTGGGCATAGTAGAGCAGGGCCATGGCCGTGACAAATTCGAAAAAAGTAGGCAGCTCCAGAGGGTCCACCACGGCCTTCACCTGATTAATCAAGGCCAGGACCGCTTCTGAAGCAATGTCAGAATCCCGCAGGCGAAAGCGTTCATGAAAATGGACCAAGTGGGGAGAACTATAAAACCCCACCGGATAGCCTGCCACAGTAAAGAAGCGGGACAACATGGCCGCTACCGAACCCTTGCCGTTGGTGCCCGCGATATGGATGAACCGGCAACGGTTTTGGGGATTCCCCAACCTGGCCATGAGACGGGCTGTGGAGGACAGGCCGAACTTAATGCCGAACTTCTGCAGTTCATAGACCCAGGCCAGGGCTGTGGGCAGGTCTTGGAAATCGCCTGGGGGTGTGGTCAGCGGTTTGTTGGACATGGTCATGAGCTTATGGTGGAAGTGTTTGGTGTCAGTTTATTGTTCATAGTTCCTAGTGAGCTGGCGGGAGGGGCAGGGTCGGCGCCTTCCGCTTTGTTTTGCTGATGCTCGTGGCTCCGGTTCCGTTGTCCTCTTTTCCCTTGCGGCCGCGCTGGCCCTGGTTTAGGGTCCTCAGCCCTCAGGGCTCCCGGGCCAACGCTGCGGCCACCAGTTGGCCCATGACCTGGAGTTTCTCCTGCCGATGGCTTTGACTTCCCCCGGTCTCGCTCCAGGTTTCCAAGAGGGCCAGGACAAAGGTCAAGGGATGGGCAGTACTAGACTGGATCGCCGGCATGATCTCCAGGAAGTGGCGGTAGCGGCTCTCAAGGTCACCCCAGGGGGAATGGACCAGGCACCAGGCCAGATAACGGTAGCGCATGTAATTATAGGGTCGGGGGGCTACCTGCCAGCCCACCACGCCCCATGTCCCATCGGCAAGGCGGAGGAGATGCTCCGGGGTAAAAGCCGTATGGGCCAGGCCGGAGCCGTGCACCGCCAGATGGATGGAGGTGGTGTTGGCTACTTTCTCCTGCAGCTCCGGCCAAGCTGGTGCGGCGTGGTTATCCTCAGCGGGCCAACGGTCTTGACAACGGGTGAGGAGTTCTTGGGCCCAGGCATAACTCTGAGAGGCCTCCAGGCGCCGGACTGCCAGACTGTCTTGCCGATGTCCCAAACCGGCCGCCAAGGCCGCCAAGCGTTGGCCCCGGCTATCCTGCGGCTGGCTGCCCAAGCCCTGGCCGGATAACCCTTGCATCAGGGGGGCCAACTTCAGGCTGCGGAAGAGGGCCGACAGGCGGCCACTCAGCTCAAAGACCGCAGCAACCACCTGCGGGTCTTCAAAATCACCCTCAGACAGCGGCGTCCCTGGGATAAAATCATACACCAGATAGCTGTCCGGCTTGGCCAGGCGAGGACGGGGAAAGGCCCAAGGAGGGTGTAACAAGGCTAATTTTTTGAGAAAATCCACGGCGGCAGCCGCGGCGCCGGGGCCGCTCTTGAGGACCACCAGCTCCCCGGTCAAGGTTCGGGCCAACCAGGAACGCTGGCCCAGGGGCTGCACAACCTGCAGTTCCAGGTGTTGGGCTAGGGCCGCCAGATTAGTCTGACCGCCGGGATCATTGACGGCGCCGACGAGGTGGTTTAACAAAGTCGCAAGTCCTTCCCCAGATATTGATGCCTCAGACTTTACCTAGCGCCGCAGAAACCGGGCCAATTGTTTGCCATAGAATTCCCGGGCATCTTCGTCCTCTGGCCGGCTAAAGGTCGGCTGCTGCTTCCCTTGGCTGATTTTCTTGACGATGACCCCTTTTTCGCCGAACAGCTTGAGGGCATTACGGAAGTTGGCGTCGGAGAGGGCCTCAGCCCGCTCCACTTCACCCACTTTGTGCAATTTACTGCCGATGGAGTGAATGCGCTTCAGGAAATCCCGTTCATTGCGGGGGCGCTTTTTCAGATACTTCAGGGCCCGCAGCGTTATCCAATACGATTCCAGGTAATTATGCAAGAGGTTAGCAAAATAAGATAATTCCTTTAACCCGGAAGCTGACAGGAGATAAGTATCGGCATCCCGATCAATCACTCCCACCACACCCCGCTGCTGGAAGTACCTCAGCATCCGGGCCACATTGGCTTGGGAGCCGAGGTCATCGTAAACAAATTCATATTTGAAGAGCTCTTTTAAGAAGCGGTAATCCTCCAGGACTTGGGCGCCGGTGAACTCCACGCCCTGGGTGGCCAGGATCGCCATGGCGGTCAGGGCAGCAGGAATGAAAAAGTGGATAATATTATCTTTATAGTATTCAAGAATGAGGCGTTTGCTTTCATCGATGGTGTAGGCTCCTAAACCCAGTTCCCCACGCCATTCCTCTTCTTTTTCTATGGGGGTGATGAGTTTACGGACTTCACAGAGATGCAGGGCCTCTTCGATGGCCGGAGTAAAATGGCTCAATGTCTCGGCCATCTGGGCCTGCTGAGCCTGCAAATATTCATAGAAGACCTGGATAATCTCAAAAAGCTCAATCCGATAGACCCCTTTGCGGGGATACGTCAGCAGAGCAGCGCAGACCAGGGAGAAGGGAGTGACCACAGATACTTCATTAATCCGCTGGATGATTTCAAAGGCCAGATCTCGGCAAATCAGGCGGCGGTCATCTTCGGAAAAATGCTGCGTCTCGATCTGTCGCTTTTGCAAATAGGCCCGGAAAGAAATGGGCTCACTGAAACGGAGATAAACCCGGCCGTAGCGCTTTTTGAGGAGCTTGCGCAGGTGGAAGAGTTGCCGCCATGATTCGGCCTTTTTCTGACTTCCCTTGAGCTCGGTGAGATAGGCCTTCTCCTCCATCACCTGATCATAACCAATGAAAGAGGGGACAAAGATGAGGTCAGGGGTGACCCCTTCCTGATAGGCCCGGACGATCATATTTAGGAGCCCCAACTGGGGCAGGACCAACTTGCCGGTACGGCTGCGTCCCCCCTCAATGAAGAACTCTATATTATAGCCTTCTTTGATGAGGGTCTTTAAATAGGTGGCAAACACTTCGGCATACAGTTTGGCTCCATGAAAACGCCGTCGGATAAAAAAGGCGCCCAATTTCCGAAAGATGGTTCCCACCGGCCAGAATGCCAGGTTTTTGCCGGCCGCCACCCGGGGCGGATGCAAGTTATTGTGATAGATAATGTAGTTGAGGATCAGATAATCCACATGGCTTTTATGGCAGGGCACATAGATCAAGGTGCCATGGGGAGAGGCGCGGCGGATGCGTTCCAGTCCGGCCTCATCCGAGGAGATGCCCTCAAAGATATTCTGCCAGACCCAGGTCAAGGTTTTGTCCGCCAAATGCGTCAGGAAGACATTATAATCCGAGGCGATCTCCAAGAAATAGCTCTGGGCCTTCTTTTTAATCTTATCGATCTTCTGATTTTCTACCTCGGCCATATGGGCCATGAAATCATTCAGGGCGGGGTCGGTCAGGGTCAACTCCATGAACTCCTCCATGGACTTGACCACTGGTCCGGAGATGACCTTGCGGGTCAGGTCAATGCGGTTGATGAGTTCCCGCCTGACGTGCTGGGCTACCTCCTCTAAGGAATAGCTGCTATTCGCCGGATCGGCCAATACCTCCTGCAGATTCAACGGTTCGGCTACCTCTACCACGGCCTTGTTACCCCGGAAGAGAAACAGGGCCAGTTTCCGCAGGCGGCCGGGGTGCTCACTATCGCCAAAAAAGAGTTGCAGCAGCCCCTTATCTTCTCGGGCCGGATCTTTTTCCATGACCATTTGGGGCACCAGGAAGATGGGCAATTCCTGCTGCCGTTGCAGCTCCAGGAGATGGCGGATGGGGTCTTCCTTGGGGCGGAAAAAGCGTTGCCGGAAACCGACTTCGTCAACCAAAAAGAGCAGGCCTGCGGTGCCTTGGGACAGGATCCACTGAAAATAATTGTCTGCATAAGGATTGGGCCAATGCCGCGTCCTGGTGAAATAATTTATGGAAGCACTGATGATCTGGATGAGGTGAGAGAGGGGTTGCCACATCCACAGACTTAAATCGAAGGCAAATTCCGGGGGCGGGGCGCCGGTCTGGCGGTAACGCCGGTTAAAAAAGAGAAAATCCAAATGACTGCGATACTTGATGGCATAAACGACGGAGCCCCGTTCCTTGAGTTGCTGCAGCTCCTCCAGGCGACGGGGCGAGATATTCACGCGGGTGAAGAGCCGGTCCAGAGTGTAGCGTAAGAGAAAATTGGGACGGCTGGGGAGATACCCATAATAATGGTACTCCTGGCCGCTAAAGATGCCTTTCAACCACTTTTTCAGGCGTTGCCACCGCCCTGGAGGTTGGTCTTGGGGAGGGTTAGATGCAACCATGGCATGCCGCCTCATCTGAATGTTGCCCCTGCGCCGCCTCTTAAGTGGGGCAGGGTACGCCTTTGACCTCGGCATGATAAAAAGCGCCGGGTCCTATGTCAATATATCAAAGTGTTGAATATAACGGCCGCTCCTACGCTTGTCAAATGGTTTGCGCGCCCTCTCCAAGGACGCCCATGTCTCGGCAAGCAGCCAGGCGTCTCTTTTCCCCTCTGAGACATCCCCCCGCATATCAGTTCAGCAGAGCCACGAGCGTCCGCGAGTGGTCTCAGTCTAAGTTGTCTCCGACTGCCCAAAAAGAGAAGGGCAATCTTGTCAACTTGAGGGCCGCGCCGATTCCGAGATTTTTCGGCCGCGGCTCTCCCTCAGGATGACAGCAGGGGTCATCTGAAGATACAGTGCGGCTCTCTTTGGCTGGTTGCCAAGACTTCATCAGACTCGCCTAATTTGACTTGACTTTGGAGGAAAAATTTAGAAAATAATTGTTTATGATTAAAAAATGGTCATTACCACCAAGGGGCTCGGCTGCGGGGCGGTACGCCAAGCTGAGCAATCCCATCACAAAGGGGGCGAAACCAGGCCAATTTTCATAAACTCGGCCGATTAGAAGGAGGATGACTGATGAAAAGGGAACTTGTCTTGGAAAACCCGCGTCCGGATGGCTACCATCTGATGCTCGAATTCTTTGGCTGCGATACTGCCAAGATTGATTCACTTCCCTTCCTTCGTCAGGCAATCAAGGCAGCAGTACAAAAAGCTGGTTTGACTAATCTGGGCTCACGTTTTCACCAATTCCACCCCCACGGGGTGACAGGGTTCACCCTCCTATCCCAATCCCACATTTCCTTCCACACGTGGCCAGAATACGGCTATCTGGTCTTGGATATCTTCACTTGTGGGCCGGAAGAGCAGGCCCAACAGGTAGCCGATGTCTTGCTGCAACGCCTTGGCCCCTGCCACGTTAAACGCCAAATGGTCCGCAAGGGCTACTGTTATCAAAAATAAGCCAGACTCCTGCCAGGCCGCGGGGGACGTAGGCCGCTTGGAGGCGTGTTCTGCCCTGGGTAGTCTGAGCAACGCCAGTGGTGGACAATCCTCCGGAGGATGACTGCCAAGATTCTTCGCCCAGCGCAGCCCGATTTTAAGGCCCTGGCCCGCGGCAACGGCTTTAAAGGTCATCTCTTCTTAGGGGGCGCACGGTTGACGCCCTAGCGAGGCATGGTATAATACTACGGCAATCGGCCCCGTAGCCGACTAGGTCTGTGCTGAAATCGGGCCGTGGCCAAAGGTTGTGGAAACCTGAGTAAAGGATAGCTATGCCATATTTAGTCTTGGCCATTCTTGTGCTTCTCAGCGGCTTGGGGGGGTGTGGGGGCCGCCAGGTGGTGGAAGTGGAGGAGATGCCAGTGCAGGCTGTTGCCTCCGCGGAGGCCAGCAAGCCCACCAGAACCACCAACAAAAATGAGCTTGCCCAACTACAGGAACTTGCCAGCCGCAATGTCGTCCGGGCGGATGAAGCTATCCAGATCAGTGCTCGCTTACTTCAAGAGGAGATTGCCCCGGTTTTAGATGAGCAGACCCTTAATAATTTGGAGAAAGTTCTGCTCACAGCCCTGGCGCAGAGCGATAAGCAAAATCAGGCAGTGATCCAGAGAGATCTGGGCATTACCTATTTTTATAATAAAAAATATAATAAGGCGCGGCAGACGCTGCAATCAGCCAATGAATCCAATCCCCGGGATGCCCGAACCCACTATTATTTAGCCTGTCTCTTTCAACAGAAGGCCAAGATGGAGGAGGCCAAGGGGGACAAAGTAGCGGCGGAACGGTATCGTAAACGCGCCCAGATTGAGATTGAAACGGCCCAGAAATTGGCGCCGAACAATCAGTCCTATCGGAAAAATTTTGTGGAGCCGAATAAACAACGATGAGAATCTCTTGCCCTCATTGCGGCAATGATACAGATTTTTATGAGGTAGCCGAAGAGGTCACCATCACCACCTCCTACGTTCAGAATGAAGACGGCAGTTTTACAGCGGTGAGTGATCGCTCGGAAATTTTGGGGGAAGTACGGTTTTTCTGTGGTGAATGCCATCAGGAAATCAGCCAATTCCATGACCGGTTTCTCCAGATGCTATTCTAAGCGAAGATCAGCAGGCTAACGGCCGAAAGGGCTGGGAATGCGCCCAGATTAGCCAAGCTATGCTCCGGAATTCCCTCGCCCCGTCTTGGAGCAAACCCAGGGCGGCTCTCCTGCTGATCTCAATCACCATGGGGTTGTTGGCAGGGTTGGCAGCCAGCCAGCTCCTGACTCCCTATGTTAGCCAGAGCCAAGATCAGCTGTTCCGCCTCCTGCCCTTGCCGGCCGCCTCTGAGCAGATCGTCATCATCGCCATTGCCCAGGCTGACCTGGATTTCTTCAAAGAACAGGGAGTGGGTTGGCCCTGGCCGCGGGAGCTTTATGTCCCTCTCCTGGAGTTCTGTGCTCGAGGTGGCGCCAAGGCAGTGGTTTTTGACCTCCTCTTCACCGAACCCTCGGTGTATGGAAGCGACGATGATCAACGCTTGGCCCATGCCATGGCCCGAGTCGGCACAGTCATCTTACCTTTTTTCCTGTCTCAACGCCCGGCCGAGGCTCCGGAAAATTTAGCAGCCTTTTTGGCGAAAAACAGCTTGACGCTGGCAGGCGGCCCACCTTCTGCGGTGGTCGAATATCATTCCATTCTCCTTCCTTTGCCCTCCTTGGTGAACGCGGCCCGCCTACTCGGCAACGTGCAATCGGCACCCGACCCCGACGGCATTTTCCGCCGCCTCCCCTTGGTTGTCCCGTTTCAGGGACGATGGCTGCCCAGTCTGGCATTGGCGGCCTATCTCCTGGACGCGGGTCCTAAGGCAAATTGGGAGTGGGTAAAGGGGGGCTTAGGCCAGGGCCAAATTCACCTCCCCTTGGATCATCAGGGACAGCTTCTCCTGAAGTTTCGAGGGCCAAGTCGGTCCCATCCCTGGCTCAGTGCCGCCAATGTGATCCAATCCGAAATCCGCCTTCAGCATGGCCAACCGCCGTTCTACGAGCCCACCCAGTTACGGGACAAATATGTTCTGGTGGGCGCCACGGCACCGGGTCTGATGGACCTGAAGCCTTCGCCCTTGGCACCCGTCTATCCGGGCGTGGAGTTCCACGCCACTGCCTTGGATAATCTCCTCCAGGGAGATTTCCTCCGGCCTGTGCCCGCCTGGGGCAATGGGCTCTGGGCCCTCCTGTTGGCCAGCAGTATGGTGGGGGCGGTCCTCTTAATCTCCCGCTTAGCCCTCATGGTGATCCTGTTCCTCGTGGGACTGGGAATGCATCTGGGGAGCTGCGCCCTCTTGTTTCTCTGGGGCTGGCTGATGGACCCCCTCATGCCAGGTTTGGCCCTGATCCTGGCCTTCACTTTGACCGCGGCCTGGAGCTATGCCACTACCGGCCGGCAGAAGGCAGCCCTGCGTCAGCTGTTTTCCCATTATATGTCCGCCGAGGTGTTGCAACATCTCCTGGAAAATCCGGAGAAAGTCCGCTTGGGGGGCGAGCGCCGGCATCTAACGGTCTTCTTTTCTGATCTGGCGGGGTTTACCACCATTTCCGAGGGCATGCCGGCCGAGGATTTGGTGCACCTCTTAAACGAGTATCTGGCTGCCATGACCGATATCATTTTAGAAGAACAGGGGACCGTGGACAAATTTGAAGGAGATGCCATCATGGCCTTTTGGGGGGCGCCTTTGCCCCAGGCTGATCATGCCCTGCGGGCCTGTCGCGCGGCCCTCTGGCAACAGAACGCTCTGGCCGAGCTGAATCGGCGGTTTATCCAACAGGGGTGGCCGCGGCTGGCCTGCCGCATCGGTTTGCACACCGGCGAGGCGGTGGTGGGAAACTTGGGCTCAAAAAAGAGGTTTGATTATACGGTCATCGGTGATACCGTTAACTTGGCCTCCCGTCTGGAAGGGTTGAATAAGTTCTATGGCACCCATATCTTGGCCAGCGAGACGACCATGCGGGAGTGCGGTCCGGCCATCGAATTCCTCGAGATCGACTGGGTGGCCGTCAAGGGCAGGGAGCAACCGGTAACGGTCTATCAGCCCCTGGGGTTTCAGGGCCAGCTTCCCGCCAGAGTAGCCGTAGCCCGGACTAGGTTTGCCCAGGGACTGGCCCTATACCGAGAGGGCCGCTTCGGCCAGGCTGCCACCTTGTTCCAGGAGGTACGGCAACTCTGGCCGGACCACGGCCCGGCCCAGATCTTTTGGCAACGGTGCCAGACCTGGCAAAAGACCCCCCTTCCCGCCAACTGGGACGCAGTTTTTCGCCCTGAGGCTAAATGATCAGCCGAGCTCATGAGTGTCCGGCAGGATTCTGGCAAAGCTTGAAAAAGGAGGCCAACAGCCAAAAAAGCCTTCCAATAATGGCTTCTTTTCTCTTGTCAGCCTGAGCACAGTGAAGGATCTGAGCTTCTTCGATCCCTCCGCCCCCTCAGAATGACAAAATGAAACGAATAAAAGAGATACCGAGGCCACATCAACCTTATGCAAAAACGTAGCCGGGCAAGAGTGAGGTTCACTGATTCCCCAATCATTTCCATCAGGAAATTTGCCACAAGGGCATAAGATAGTGCCAAAAACCATGGTAATTGACTAGTGGTTTTCATTCGGAAAGTCGCAACCTCCCTCTCCTCGCGTCGCCGGGCAGAGGGTCTCAGGAACGGGATCGAGCACGCAGCTTATCTCTTTAGCACTTGGTCTGGGCTTGACTCTGACCGGTTTGGTAAATTACAGCCTGTCAGCCCCGCAATCAGACGGCAGCGCCACTCCCCTGGTCATGGTGGCGGCAACCCAGGCAGCGCCGGAAACCACAACGCCCCCTCCGGGCCACGGCAAGGTGATTGCTTATCAGACTGACCGCAGGGTACGGTTCACGGTGGCATTTTTTGCCGCGGATGGCAGTGTCCTCTTGTCCACTCCCAACTTTCGGCAGCGTCTCCAGCCGGTGCCGGCCGCCTCGGGAGCAAAGTATAGCGATGGGGTGATAACCTTCTGGAGTAAAGGTGAAGAAGCCAGCGTGGAAGTTGAGGGCAAGATACTCTATCGTGGCCTGAAAATAAAAGGGGAAGAACGGTTTTGAGGTTGCTCCTGAAGGGAGTGCGCACCACGGACGGTTCTTCCGAACAATACTTGCCAAGGAGGTGCAATGGAATGATCCACACAACCCGCAAAACCCGGCGGTGGGGCTGGTTC
>CAZARS010000015.1:11049-19057 GCA_964487625.1 uncultured Desulfobacca sp. | reverse complement strand
TACGCCTCGCCCAGCTACAGCGCCGAGATAGTGGGGACCGTACCGGCTGGCGTCGAGGTGACCATTCTCCAGGAGAGTGGCGAGTGGTCGCAAGTGGAATATGGACAACAGAAAGGTTGGCTGCCCCCTCCCGCCTTTGCCGGAGTCAAAAAGAAGCTTGATCTCGGCAAACTCCTGCAAGGCAAGGCGGTGCAGGAGAGTAAAACGGATGAAATCGCCTTGGCTGGCAAGGGTTTTACTCCCGAAGTGGAGGCAGATTTCCGAAAACAACACCCCAACTTGCAGTATGACCAAGTGGATCGCCTCGAAGGCTTCAAAGTCAGCGCCGCCGAGCTGCAGGCCTTCCGGCAGGAAGGGGGTCTAAGATGAAGGAAAGACATCTCCTTTTTATCTGGTTCCTGTTAGCGGTGGCCGGCGTCCTGGGCTGCAGTGAGGTGATCTCCACGGTGAGCTCTCTACCGGGGGTGCCGGAAAGTGCCAAACCAGCTTTGGAAATTGCTCAAAAAACCGGGGAAAAAGCCGTTGTCGCAGCCCGCGACCTTTCTGATTCCGAAGAATATTATCTCGGCCGCGGGGTGGCCGCCCGCATTTTGGCCCAATACCCCTTGAGTAGCAATGAGGCTCTCCAAGCCTATGTGAATAAAATAGGGCAGACGGTGGCGCAGCGGTCTTCCCGGCCTCATACTTATAAGGGTTATCATTTCGCTGTGTTGGAGAGTGCCACAGCCAACTCTTTTGCCTGTCCGGGGGGCATTATCCTGATTACTAAGGGGATGTTGAAGACCTGTGCCAATGAGGATCAGGTGGCCGCAGTCTTGGCCCATGAGGTGGCTCACGTGGCCAATCGGGACGGCCTGAGCGCCATTAACCAAGCCAGATGGACCGAAGTGGCCACAACCGCCGGCACCGAGATCGCCAAACAGTATGGCGGTCGTTTAGGCCAGGTAGTGGCACAGTTCGAGGCCGCCATTGATGATGTCTTTAAAACCGTGATCGTCAATGGCTATAGTCGGTCCGCGGAAGAACGTGCCGATATTGCGGCGGTGGGCATGCTACAACAGGCCGGGTATAATCCTGCCGCGCTGCCGGCCATCCTGACGGCCATGAGTGGCAAAGGTGGCAGTGGCGGCATCCTGGGGACCCACCCCACAGTGACGGATCGCCTGAACAATCTGAAAGATCTGGCCAAGGAGGCCAATACCGCTATGGAACCGGCCCGTACCAAACGTTTTCAGGCCGCGGTAAAACCCTAAGCTCATACTAAGTCTTTGCCAGGAGGGGAGGAGGCCGATGCTGACCCCGGGCTTACATCACCAAGGGTTGGCGACCAGCGCGGAGTTGCAGGAGTATCTCCTGACGCTGCCGCCCGGTGGCCTGGTGATAGTGCCCCAGATGCGGCTGGCCCACCAGGTGTGGCGGCGGCAACGTCTGGCGGCCAGGGCTCGGCAAATCCCGGCCTGGGAGCCGTTAGCCATGACCACGCTGACTGGGTGGTGGCGGCAACTATGGCGGCAGGCCTGGCTGCCCAGCCAGCCGGCCTCCCCCTGGCAACGGTTGCTGCTGTGGCTGGAGGTGCTGGAAGCCTTCCCTTATCAAGGGAAGAGTCTGGCTGAGTTGCCTTGGGCAGTCCTGGTGGATGAAGCATACGATCTCGTGGACCGCTATCAGCTCCCTGAGCCTGGCCCAGAGGCTCTGGCGAGGCCCTTGTTGGCCTGGCGTCAGCGAGTTTTCCAGGCCTTTCGCGACCTCCTGGCGGCCAACAACTTGCAGACCGGCGCTCAAGTCCCCCGAGTATTACAGGCAGCCCTAGATGCCGACAAGCTTGCCCTACCGGCATACCTCGTGGTGGTGGGCCTCGAGACCCCCGCGCCGGTGGAGGAAGCTTGGCTCAGGGCCGTGGCGCAACAGCGTCCGGTGCGCCGCATCCATTTACTGGGTCACCCTGGCAGCCAAGTACAACGGGAAGCCAAAGCCTTGCCGGATTGCCGCCAGGAAGTTGAATGGGTGGCAGCCCGCCTCCTGGAATTGGCCCAAACCCACCCCCTGCATCGGCTGGCCATCACTGCGGTTAATTTAGAGGATTATCTGCCATTGCTCCGCCGCCTGTTCCAGGAGCTGTTGGGGGCGGCAGCCACAGTGGCCGGCGGGCGCTATAACTTTTCCTTGGGGCCAACCCTGGCCGATGCCCCTCTCTATCAAGCGGCTTTCCAACCCCTTAAGTTCACCGTGGGCGGGGAACAGCGTCAAGACCTGTTGGCTTGGCTCCAATCCCCCTTTTACGGTGCCTGGCAAAGACACCAAAAACGGGTGCTCCTGACCGATCAACTGTGGCGGCAGGAAAACGTCGGTTATGGCTGGCCAGCACTTCGGCAATGGCTGCAGGCCACCGCCCCGCCTGAGGCGGCTGACGATCTCCTGATCCAATTAGAGCAGGCCCGGGAGCTCCTGCCTGCAGAACCGGTACCCCTGGCTGTCTGGCTGGACCGCCTCCAGCAACTCTGGCGCCTTTTGCATTTTCCCATCATCCAAGGGAAATTGGAGGCCGAAGCGTGGGGTTTTGTCCAGGGGCTGTTGCACGACTTGGCTGTGGCCAGCGGCCAGCGGCCCTGGTCGGCGGCCACGCTCCTGGAGTGGCTGGGATGGGGCGCAGCCCGTCAGGACCTGCCTGGCGAAGGGACCTCGGAAGCCGGTATCCAGGTGCAGGGTTTCTTGGAGTTGCGGGGGCTGGACTACGATGTGGTCTTTTGCCTGGGGCTCAATCTGGGGCAGTTCCCTCCGCCGCCCCGGCCCTTGCCATTCTTGACCCCCCAGGAGCGGCAGGCGGTTCTGGGGGGGACCTATAGCTCCCAACATCAGTTTGCCGAAATTGCCTTCCGGTATCTCCAAGCCGCGGCGCCCCACCTGATCCTCACCCGGCCTCTGGTGTATCAGGATGAGGATCAGATTGCCAGTCAGCTGGTGGCCGCCATCGTTGAGGAAGACAAGATCAGTTTTTCGGCCTTAAGTCACCCCCATGCCGGGTGGCTCCGTTCCCCGGCGGTGCGGGCCGCCTTGACGCACCCTGTGGCCGCCCCGGAGCCCTTGGTCGATGAATGTGTGCCGCTGCAACTCCCGGCCCAGATCTCCCTCACGGCGGTGGAACGGGCCCTCGCCTGTCCCTGCCAGTTTTTCTTCAACGATCTTTTGGGATTGGAACCCCTCCCCGAAGTGGCCGTCGGTTTGACCCCACTGCTCCGGGGGCAGATGTTGCATCAGGTCGTCTATCAGTTCACCAAACGGTTCGGCGGTTTTTTAGCCCAAAAAGGGCATTGGCATGATGACTTTGCCCGGCATATCCTCCAGGAGATAGTGGCCGAGGTGGCTGCTCAGGATACTTCTGACCTGCATTGGCAAGCTGAACTCTGCCGGTGGCTGGAAGAGAACCTGGGGCTTTTGCCTCGGTGGCTGGCCTTGGAAAAGGCGCGCTACCAAGAGGGCTGGCGCTGGCTGTGCCAGGAAAAGAGTTTCGGCGGCCTGCGCCTGCCTGGCTGGCCCACGGCCCTACAGGGTCGGTTAGACCGCATCGATCACCACCCTGAACAAGGTCTAATGATCTGGGATTATAAGACCGGTGAACTTCTCTCTAAAACCACGCTCATCGCCCAAAGGCGCCATTTCCAATTGGTGGGCTATCTGGCCGCAGTCCAATCTCGGTTAGTGAAAGTTCCCAAACAGCAGGACGCCCGAGCTGGGCTCATCGGCCTTAAATCGATCCGTCGGAAACATCTGAAGCATGAGGATTTTAAATTCTCTGCCCAAGATTGGCAGGAGGTCATGCAGCAGAAATTGGCAAACCTCCAGGCGCTGGGCCAGAGGGTAGGGGAGGGGAGGATCGGCCCTGATCCCGACCCCGCCCCGCCGCTGCCAGGGAGTGTCTGCCAATTTTGTCCATTCTCGCTTCTCTGTGGCTATACATCTCAAACTGGGGAGGAGGTGGCTTCATGAGCGAGTCTTGGCCCCTGGATCAGGACCAGCGGCATAAGGCCATTGATCCGGCTCTGAGTGTGCATGTGGAGGCGCCTGCCGGTTCCGGTAAGACGACGGTGCTGTTGCAACGGTATCTGACCATCCTGGCGGCGGGCACGCGGCCGGAAGATATCCTGGCCATGACCTTCACTCGCAAGGCCGCCGGGGAGCTACGGACCCGCATCCAAGAGGAGGTTTTTCGGAAGAGGGGCGGAGAGAACGAGCAAGCGGCAAGTCCGTTGGCCCGCCAACTCCAGGAATTGGTCCGGGCGGCGTGGTGGCGGCACGTCAACACCCCTGGCGAACCCTTTGTGGAACGCCTCCAGATCATGACGTTCCACAGCTTCTGCGCCCTGTTGCTGCGCCTGCTGCCGACGGTTAGTGGCTTGCCCCCAGGCTTCACGGTCATGGAGGAACATGAAGCCAGCCGTTGTCAAGCCGAAGCAGTGGAGCTGTTGCGCCGCCACCTGGCCAGCCTGCCGGCCCAGCATCCGGATCGGCAGGCGGTGGTGCGGCGTTTGGTGCGTCTCAATAACTCCTGGGGGGAGTTGGCCAAGGAACTCCAATACTTACTTTCCCGTCGGGATATCTTGGTGCAATTCCTGGCGTTGGCAAGGGCCAGCCGGGAACAGGGGGCCTATCTTCAGGTCCTCGAGGACCAGTTGGAGGATATGCTCCTTCCTGATGTCCAGCGTCTGGCTCAGGAATTCCGACAGACGCAGCTCGGGCGCCAATGGTCCGAGCTTGTCCATTATTTTCAGGAAGAGGAAGCAGCCATCAGCGCCACCTTGCCGGCCAACCTCCCGGGGGGGACGCTGGCTGATTTTGCCGCCTGGGTCAACGTGGCCCAGAGTATCCTGACAACTGAAGGGAACTGTTACCAGAGCTTCCGGATGCCTAAATTCCCTAAGGGGTTCAATTCCCATGCCCTGGCCGATCTCCTCAGGGAACTCCCTGCCTCGCTCCTGCCCCTGTTGCAAAAGTTTCAGAAACTATCTCCCGTCCTGATCCAGGCCGATGAGGTGGAAGCAGTGCGGGACCTGATGATCCTCCTGGACCGGGTGGTGGCCATCTATGACGATCTCTGCCAGGCTCGGCAGGTCGTGGATTTCCCTGCCTTGGAGGAAAAGGCTTTGCAGCTCTTGGCCCAAGGCGGCCTGCCCGAACTGTGGTCATACCTGGCCGGACGCTATCAGCATCTGTTGGTGGATGAGTGCCAAGATACCAGTAAACAGCAGATGGATATCCTCTGCCACCTGGTGGCCGCCTGGCCAGCCGAAGGGCATAGTCTCATGGTCGTGGGTGACCCCAAACAGTCCATTTATGGGTGGCGCCAGGCCCGGGTAGAGCTCTTCCTGCGGACCCGCCAGGAACAGCGCCTGACCTCCTGTTCCACTGCCCCACCGCTGACCATTCTGACCTTGGAGACCAATTTCCGGTCCACAGCGGCCCTGATTGACTGGGTGAACGGCGTATTTGGCCAGACCGTGTTGCGGGACAAGGCCACCGGCGGGGTTACTTTTCATCCGGCAGTACCCCGACCAGGGGCTGAACCGGGAGTGCCGCCCCAGTTGGCGCTCTTTGTGGGGGAGGGCGGTCGAGAGCAGGAGGCGGCCTGGCTGGCCACAGAGCTCCAGGCTCTACAGGGTCTGCTCCAGCCGGGGGAAAAGGTCGGGGTCTTGCTTTTTACCCGTCGGCACCTGCCCGTTTATCTGGAGGCCTGGCGCCGGGCCGGCCTGAATCTGCGGATCAAAGACGGTCTAGCTCTGACCGACAGCCGGGTGGTGCAGCATGCCCACAATGTGGTCACGGCTCTGGTCCGCCCCCATGATAACGTGGCTTGGGCCGGGTTACTCCGGGGCTTTGCTGGGCCACAACCCCTCTCCGTATTGGCGGCAGTGGCGGCCTGCCCTGGCGATTTCTGGTATGAAAAACTGGAAAACTATGTGGCTGCGGGGGAGGCCTCCCGCGAGCTCCGGGGTTTCTACCAGAACCTGACCGACGCCGCGGCTCAACTCGGTCGGCAACCCCTTCAGGAGATCCTCAGCAACTGGCTGACAACTGTAGGGGCCTGGGAAATAGCGGCCCGGTGGGAGGGGGCCCAAGGGGTTGCCAACCTGAAGGCCTATCTGGACCTCCTGACGGCAGCGGCTGGGTCAACTCCGACAGGCACCCTCCAGCAGGTGACAGACCTCTTGCAGGAAGCCTATCAGCCGCCTGATCCCCGAGCCCAGGATGCGCCCATGGAGGTCTTAACAGTCCATGCGGCTAAAGGCCTGGAGTATGATTATGTTTATGTGCCTTTCTTGGACTGGGAGCCCCTCAGATCAGGCCGGACCCAGACGCCTTTCCTCCTCGAAGAAATCCCGGGCACCGGCAGTGCCATCTTGGCCTTAAACCGGCCCTATTACGAGGAAAAGCAGAGCACCCTATATCTGGTGCTCAAGGGCCTGGGGGAGGCTAACCAGTTGGGGGAAGCCCGCCGTCTGTTTTACGTGGCGGTTACTCGCGCCAGAAAACACCTGTTCCTTTCGGGTTGTGTCCCGGTAAAGAAAAATCAGGACCCGACGATCAGCCCCCAGAGTCCCTTAGGGTGGCTGTGGGAGCATTATCAGGAAAACGCTCGGGCAGCACTCCTCAACGATGGGAACGTTACCTGGAAGGAACCCGACATGCGGGTGTTAGTGTATCAACCAGATACCATCGACCAGACCTGTGGAGAGGCATCGGCCGCAGCGACTACCAGCCCCCGTGACCAAAGTGGGGGGGCAGCAGCCCCGCCACTGCCCCAACCCTTGGGTTTCCGACCGGAGCGCCGCCCTTATGAACTTATCTTGCCCTCTGCGTTGGTGGCTGACCAGCAAGAAGACGATGCCGAGGAAGGATTGGCTACCGCCGACTCGCCGTTCTTGCCCTTGGCCCGCTTGCGGGGGGATCTGACCCACCGTTTGCTGGAGTTGGTGGCCCATGGCCAGCCCCTGCCGTCCCCTGCGGCCGTGGCCGCAGAGGTAGCGAGAGTGATCTCCGACCCAGAGGGAGCCCTGGCGCTGGCTCAGGAGATTTTGACCGAGGTGCAGGCTTGTCAGGCTGACCCTTTCTTGGCGCCCTTGCTGTCGCCGAGCCTGCCGGTGGCCAAGAGCGAGTGGCTGGTGGAGGCCTGGACCGATCTGCCGTCCGGCAGGGTTGAGGCGGCGGGGTCGGCCCTAAAGGGGGTGTATCAAAGCCAAGGGCCTTTTGTGTATCGGGGCAAAATTGACCGGCTCGTCTTTGACGGCCGCCAATGGTGGCTGTTGGATTATAAGACCTCCCGGCCTGGACCGGAGCAATCCTGGCAGGAGTTTGAAGCGGCTGAAGCGGCCAAGTATCGGCCCCAGATGGAGGCCTATCGGGCCATGGCCGCCAAGTTTTTTAACCTCCCTGACCCCGCCTGCCTGCAAACCGTGCTCTATTTCACTGCCGCCCGTCGTGCCGTATTTCTGTGATTCCGCTTGGGGCCGGGTATGGGGGCCACGCCATGGCAAGGCGGTCAGATCGAGGAGATCTCCTCTTCCTCCTCAGCCTCGGGGCTGCTGTCTTTCTTCTCTTTCAGCTTACTGACCAGCTCCCGGAGGGCTGGCGGGAGGCTGCTACTTTCCAATAGTTGTTCGATGACATCCTCGGGCTTTTCGTCGCCGGGGTCTTGCCCGCTCTCCAGAGTCTGCCGCAGGCGGCGGTAGGCAAAGTCAATAGTAGGCAGATAGTTTTCCAACATGCGTTCCCATTGCTCCAGGGTTAATTGGTTGTCCATGAGCCAGATATCGGCATAGGCCATAATCTCGCCGTCGGCTGGATCCCACCCGAATTTCACGAGGCGTTTCTGGAAGTTGATTTCACCGAGAATCTTCAGGACGGCCAGCAGATGGGGATGGTCAACCGGACAGGTGAGATAGTTGATGGAGCGAATCTGCAAAAATTTGCCATCCACCTCCAGGCTGATCACGCATTGGTAGCTACCGTTCCAGCC
>CAZARS010000015.1:4968-11039 GCA_964487625.1 uncultured Desulfobacca sp. | reverse complement strand
TTAGGCCGATCCGGATCTACATAGAACTTCAAGCCACTCTTCTTAATCACATCCTGGAGTTCGGTCATGGTCATCGCCATTGTGGTTCTCCCTGATGCTTGCCTGAAAGCTCAAGCAAGAAAAATGTTCAGCGTCTGGCCCTGGCGTTCCCGACCTACGGCTGCAGTCAGTCCCTGGCATTGATTACTCAGGGTGGCGGGCAACCGTTGGAGATGGATCGTTGTCATACCTTTCAGTTCCCCCTGAGCTTCGGCGACGCCTAATTGTTCGCCGAGGCGATGGCGCAAGGTGGTCAACAAATAGCGGATACCAAAGCGTGGCTGCCATTGCGTGACCAGATAATCAATCAATTCCTCCTCCCAGGTGAAGTTGAGCTGACGGCGTTGGGCCTCTGCCCGGAACTTGGCCAATTGCTGGGTCACAATGACTTTAACGGTCTCGGTTTGCAGACCCTGAAAAAGAAAGACATGACCCACGCGGGCTAGGAACTCTTCTGTTAAGCCAACTTCTTTGAGCTCCCGGAAGAGGTTTGCTTGCTCAATGCGCGGGATAAAGGCAGGATCACGCTGATTGCCGCCGAAGCCGATGGCGTTTTGGGCATATTCGGCCCCAGCATTGGTCGTGAAGATTATGAAGGCCCGCTGGAAATCCAAGACATTGCCTTCGATGTCGTCAATGCGGCCATGGTCGATAATCTGCAGGACCAATTCCCCTACCACTGGCCCGGCCTTTTCAATTTCATCGAAAAGGACGATGGCATCCGGCTCCTCCCGGATCCTGGACAACAGACCGCCCTGGCCACGGGCAAAGCCGATGTACCCCGGCGGCACCCCTAAAAGCAGATTGGTCACCGGCCCACGATCATGGCCGGCTGCGGGGAGTGTGTTGCAATCAATGCGGATCAGCCGTTCTTGACCGCCGCCCAAGAGCCGGGCCAGCACCAACGCGGTCTCGGTTTTACCTACGCCGGTGGGCCCGCCGAAGAGAAAGACTCCCCGAGGGCCACTCCCCTTGATCCAGTCGCTGAAACTGGCCACAAAAGCCTGGGCGATCTGCCGCAACACTGTGTCCTGTCCTAAAATTGCCTGGCGCAACTCCTCGTAGACCTTGTCAAAGGTCAGACCCTCGGGCCGGAGTAAACCATGCCCGGCGATATCTTCCAGGACCTGATAAAGGACAGCCTCGGTGACCGCGGGCAAGGGCGGGTCACTGACGGCGCAGGCCGCACAGGCCTCATCTAATAATTGCAAGGACTTATCCGGCTGGTAGCGGGCCGGCAGGTATGCTTCGGTCAGATCAATGACCTTGTCAAGGAGTGGTTCGGGAATCTGGAGAGGGCTATAATATGCCGCCATGACGCGGCGCTGGGCCTTCAGAATATCTAAGGTTACCTGGCGGCTAGGGGGGTCCAACCGGACGACGGTGAAGCGTCGGGCCAAGGCTTTGTCGGGTTCAATGAAGTGCTTATATTCGCTGGGAGTCGTGCAGCCGAGACAGGTGATTTCCCCCAAACCCAGGACGCTCTTAAAACTCTCATTGGCATCGCTAAAGGGACCCCGTTCGTGGACGCTGCTCTGGAAAAAACTGTGCATCTCATCGATGAAAAGGATGATCTGGGGATAGGCCCGCAAGACTTCGATGAGGCTCTTGACGCGCTCATCGTATTGGCCCACAAAGGAGGCCCCGGACCGCAGAAAGGTCGGCGATAGTTCAAAGATATCCATGTCCCTGATTTTCTTAGGGATTGACAAATCGCCGGCGTAAATCCGTCGGGCTAGTTCATAGATGATGGCTGATTTCCCGGTCCCAGGATAGCCCACCAGGATGGCGTTGCGGCGGGTCATGCGACGCAAAGTGCGGATGATCGCCTGGATAACCTTCTCTTGACCCACCACCTGTCCCCCAGGAAGCTCCTGGGCGGTGAGCATGCGGCCATAGGAACTCAGGGCGGCAATGGCCTCCTGGCGTTGGGAGGATTGGCGCCAACTGAAGATAGTCTGCGTGATGTCTTGACAGACCTGGTCAATCTGTTCTGCCGCCAGCCCTTGGGCTTGCAAGGTCTTCTTGCTTTCCTCATCATTGAGCAAGGCCAGGAAAAGTTCGTCTACCGTGACGGTGTCGGGATCCCGGGCCAAGCTTTTAAAAATGGGCTTAAGGGGGTCAGAAAGTTTGACTTTATCTGGGGTCTCGGGATGATGCTCTTTGGGCAGGGTTAGGATAGGCGCAAAAAAGGGATAACGATCCTGAAGGTCAGTGCTATAGTATAAAGCCGCCAAGAGCGTCAGAAGATCGAGCTCCGCCCCTAACGGTACGGCCCGTTTGGCCCGATCCAAAGCTTGTTGACATTCTGGTTCTAATTTCAGGGGCATGGCTATTTCTCAATGGCCAGGCTCCAGAGGTATCCGGCCACCTGCTCGGGGGAGGTAAAATCGTTGTCCGGCCAGGCGGTGTCCTGGGAGATACCTTTGTCCCAGACATTCAGATCCAGCATCTTCGGAGTCAGGTATTCGACTCGCCGGCCCTGACTCGTCATTAGTTCCTTGTAATTGAGCAAGAGATCGCCCTGCAAAACTTGCTGTCCCAAAAAGTATAGGTAATGAATATCTTTCATGGTCTTCTCCCTGCCACCATGCCGGCTTTATCATTTCCCTACTATGAAATGTTTACCAATTTTTGTCAAGATTATTACTACCGCACTGTCAAAATTATTGTTAGATTTCTCCGGGAGCGCCTCGGTCGTCTCCTCAGGGTTTGGGTCGGATTGACCGGACCCGGTTGTCAGGTTCATGCCACCCTTCCTATAATCCAACCTGTCAAAGTTAATCAAATATTCCTCCTTTTACTCTTGATCGGCAACGTTTTTGCAGAAGGTTGATGGCGCCTTGGTATCTCTTCTAGCCGTCTCATTTTATCATTCTGAGGGAGCGTAGCGACCGAAGAATCTCAGATCCTTCGCTGCCCCGGGATGACTAGGGAAAAGAAGCCATTATTGGAAGGCTGTTTGGCTCTTGGTGTCCTTTTTTCAGCCCTGCAAGAAGCCTGCCGGACACTCGTGGACTGGACTACAAGATGCGGAGATGTGCAGATAAGGGGTGGCCATGCCGCCGGGGCAGAGGATGTTCCTCCCAGGCCGGGCCTTGGGCTTGGATGAGGTGGTCGGCGCAGGGATAGGCCACCTCCAACCAGGGGCCGGCCAAGAGGATGGCGCCCCGCCGCTGCTGATGATATTCCTCCAAGATTGGCAGGAGCACCGGGATCAAAGCGGGAGCGCCATGGGGGTCCTCCCGGCCGGCCAGGACTCCCAAGATGAGGCGAGGCTCCTTGACCAATTCCCGGGCCCACAAGGCTAACTGGTATTGACGGGGGGGCAATTCCCGGGGAAAGCTGTTGAGATAAGGGGTTAAACCCAACTGCGCCAGGAGATCCGGTGGGGGTTGGAGGCGCCCTCGCATCCGATACTTGGAGCGCAACATCTGTGGCAGACTGAGGTTTTCGGCTAAGGTCAAGCGGGGCAGCAGGGCGTGCTCCGGGGAGACAAAGGCGAGACGGCGACGCCAAGGATAGAGTTGGCGCCGGGCCAAGATAGAGAGATCCCTGCCCCAATGCCAGATGGCTCCAGTTAGAGGGGGCGCCAGGGTGGCCGCGACCCGCAGCAAGGCATCAGCCATTACCACCGGCACCTTTTCCACCAGACAGAAGTCGGTATATCCCACCGTCAGGGACAGGGGGCTGAGGTCAGGTGACCATTGGGCCGTGGGCACCACCTTCTGGAGCACCAGGCTGGTCAGCAAGGGAGCTGGCGGTGACGCGGTCAACCGGGCGGCTGCTGGCATGAGGATATCCTTGTAGGAGAAAAGCTTACGGCTTTGCCGGGCCCTGGGTACTGCCCCCGGTCGCCTGCCCCGGCGGCCTTTGAGAGCGCCGTGTTCCCAAAATATAGATCTCTCGGCTTTCCTGACGGGAAGCAGTGGGTTTGACGATGATCAGATTGTGAAAAGCAGAGGTCAGTTCCCGGCGAAAGTCGGCAAAATCCGGGCCAGCGAAGATCTTGACCAGGAAATGCCCACCGCCGGTCAGGAGCTCCTGGGCGATCTCCCAGGCCCGGCGTGCCAAGGTCAGCGACCGGTAATGGTCCACATCCTTGATTCCCGAGGTAGCCGGAGCCAGATCGCTGAGCACTGCATCATACGATGGGGCCAAACGGCGGAGGTCCGCCAGATCCAGGGTAAAGATATCGCCTTGCAGCAAGACCACCGGCGGTCCGAGGGTTATTTTCAGGGGCTGTTGATCCACCCCCACCACCAAGCCCGTGGGGCCGACCCGACTGCTGAGATACTGCAGCCAAGACCCGGGGGCGCAGCCCAAGTCCAACAGGCGTTGGCCCGGCCGGAATAACCGATATTTTTTGTCAATTTCCGCCAACTTATACACCGCCCGGGATGCGAACTGCTCCTGTTGGGCTTTACGGCTAAAATAATCGGGGCGATCCCGCCGCCTGGCCATGGTTTTTTCCACAGAAATTGGTATAGTAACTGTTTGTATCATGGGCGCACGACTCCTGCAACCAGCAGCCAGGCCGGCGGTCAGGAAGCAGGAGAGGCTCAACCCTTTGCAAAAGAGTCCATCGCGGCAATATGTCCTTCATTTCTTGGCAATTTCCTTTTTTTCTCCTGGGCTTTGTCTTGGTCTACTGGTGGCTGCCCCACCGGCCTCGCCTGTGGTTCCTCTTGGTGGGCAGCTATGTGTTTTATGGCTTCTGGGATGTGCGCTTCTTAGCCTTGGTCTTGACTACTACTGCTGTGGATTATCTCTGCGCCCTGGGCATCGCCGGGGAACCCCTGTCGGGGCGTCGGCTTTGGCTTATCGCCAGCCTGCCGTTTGCCTGGCTGCTGGTGATGGCCGGGGCAATCCCGAGGGCCAACGTCAGCTCCGCCATCCTCTTGGCAGCTTTGGCCGCAACGCTCCTCTTTGTGGTGCTCTACCACAACCTCAAAGGTCTGCCCCCGGCGAACCGGCGCCGGGGGTTCCTGCTCCTGAGCCTGGGTTTCTGTTTAGCCATTCTGGGGTTTTTCAAGTATTGTAATTTTTTTGTTACTTCGGCTGCGGCTGCCCTGACCTGGCTGGGTTTACGCCCGGATTGGCCTACCTTGGAGATCATCCTGCCGGTGGGGATTTCCTTTTATACCTTTCAATCCTTGGGTTATGTCATCGACGTGTATCGGGGCCAGGGGCCGTTGTGCCGGGATTTCCTCGTTTTTGCTGTCTTTGACGCCTATTTTCCCCAGATGGTGGCTGGTCCCATCGAACGGGGACGGACTTTGCTGCCCCAGCTCAGCACTGACCTGAAATTTAACCTTGCCGATGTGCACGAGGGCTTGGGACGTATCCTGGTGGGTTTCTTTAAAAAAGTTTACGTGGCGGACAATTGTGCCCTGTTGGCGAATTACGTCTTCACCCCGGGCTCGGACCTCAATGCGCCCTGGGCCCTCTTAGGGGGGGTGGCCTTCGCCTTCCAGATCTATGGAGATTTTTCCGGCTATACCGATATTGCCCGGGGCACTGCCAAGTTACTGGGGGTGGAGTTGGTGCACAATTTTCGCTTCCCCTATCTGGCCACCAATCCCTCGGATTTCTGGTCGCGCTGGCACATCTCCCTGTCCACGTGGTTCCGGGATTATGTGTATATCTCCCTGGGGGGCAACCGGGGCACGGCCTGGCAGACAGCCCGCAATCTCCTGGTAACCATGCTCCTGGCCGGTCTCTGGCACGGCGCAGCTTGGACCTTTGTGTTCTGGGGGGCTTATCATGGGGTGTTATTACTCCTCTACCGCTTCGGACCGCTGACCTTCCTTAACCGGCAAACCTTTGACTGGCCCTGGCTCCAAGGTCTGGCCATCCTGGTCATGGCCAGTCTGACGGTGGTGGGCTGGGCCATCTTCCGCAGCCCCACCCTGGCCCATTTCTGGACTTGGCTTAACGCCTTAGGGAATTGGCAGCCAGTGCCCTTACCCTGGACAAGCTCGGCGGCGTGGTTGCTCATCCATGTAGTGCCGCTCTTCTATCTGCAATGG
>CAZARS010000015.1:4712-4928 GCA_964487625.1 uncultured Desulfobacca sp. | reverse complement strand
TGCCCTGGCCGGTGCGGGGTTTGCTCTACGCCCTTATGGTGGTCCTGGTGGTCTCTTCCACCGCCCAGGATCAGGAATTTATTTACTTTCAATTCTGAGCCGATGCGATCCGGTCTTTTGGCTGATTTTCTTTTGGCACTAGCCCTCTTGCTGGCCGCGGAGGTGACAGTGCGGGTTTTGTTGCCCCACGATGTGAGCGGCCGGTTTGCTTACGGT
>CAZARS010000015.1:0-4654 GCA_964487625.1 uncultured Desulfobacca sp. | reverse complement strand
TGGTCCGGGCCGGGGGACGCCGTTTCCATCCCCAGACCTTCAGTCGACAGCGGCCTGCCGCTATGCTGCGTATTATGGTAGTGGGCGACTCGGTGCCCCGTGGCCCTAATCTGGCGGCTTCTTATCCGAAACAACTGGAGGCCCTGCTGAAGGCCGCCGGCGTTCAGGCCGAGGTCATCAACCTGGCGGTGGCTGGTTATGGTATGCGGCGCAATCAATTGATTATCCAGAAAATTCTTGACTATGAACCCAGCCTGATTATCTGGCACCTCAATGATTCCAATGAATATGAAGATGAGCGGGAATACCGCCGCAGCCAGGAATTTCAGGGCTGGCACCCCCGCCACTGGCTGATGCGGAGCTATATTTTGGCCCGCGCCTATGAATTCAAGACGGAGAAACTGCAGTGGCGGCTGCTGCCCGACCAAATCCGCCGGCAGCAGTTGCTCAATGACGCCGATGCGGAGTTGGCCGCTTCCCTGGATGCCCATCAACAGCAGCTCTGGCGCCAGCAGGTCTGGCAGACCACCCGGGAGACGGTGGCATTGCTGCGCCAACGGGGTATCCCTGTCATCCTGGTTCTCCAGGCGGTCTGGCAGCGGGATAATCAAGACACAGGCCACCTGGATGATCATGGCCTGGCGGCCCTGGGGCAGGAGGTGGCTGGTCCCGGCGTACAGGTCTTGGCCATGACTGAGCTGTTCGGCCAAAGCAATCCCCTGAGTCGGTATTTTGCCGATAGCGCCCACCTGACCCCGGCCGGACACCGCCTTCTGGCCCAAGCATTATGTGATCTCATCCTGAAGCAAGGACAGTAAAGGAGGGCTCTCCGGCAGAGACCTTCGCCAGACTGGCAAGCCAGGGCAACCGATTTAGCCATAAAGTTCTTCCTGGTGTAGCGTCCCCTAGCAACAAGAAAAATGCACCGGGAAAAAAGCTTGGGCGAGACAGAGGATTTGCTTTTCTCGCTGCACATTTTATAATATGGCGGAATCGGCCGGAGGGGCCAAGAGGCCAGATACCCGGCCCAGGTGTGCTGAATCAAAGATAAAATTTTTTAACCGCTATCGCAATAACTCTCAACGACTATCATATTAACCCAGGAATGTCCGGCCGGCTTCTTGCAGAGCTTGAAAGAGGACGCCAAAAGCCAAAATAAAGCCTGCCACCCATGGCTTTTTTCTCTTGTCATCCTGAACGCAGCGAAGGATTTGAGATTCTTCGGTGGCTACGCTCCTTGAGAATGACAACATGAGACGGATAGTTGAGATACCAAGGCGTCATCAACCTTTTGCAAAAACATTGCCGGACAGTAGTGATATTAACCCTTGACCTCTGATCTTTGAAAAGGAGATGCCATGCCCCCGGATGCTGCCACTTGGCTCGAACCTGCCTCAGCCTTGGACGATTTGTGCATCAATACCATCCGATTCCTGGCCGTGGATGCGGTCCAGCAGGCCCATTCCGGTCATCCCGGTATGCCCATGGGAGATGCCGCCATGGGCTATACCCTCTGGGATCGGTTTTTGCGTTTTAACCCGCGGGACCCACAGTGGCCCAACCGGGATCGCTTTGTGCTGTCGGCTGGCCATGGCTGCATGCTGCTCTATGCCCTCCTGTATCTCTATGGGTTTGATCTGCCGCTGGAGGAGATTAAAAATTTCCGGCAGTGGGGCAGTCTGACCCCTGGCCATGCCGAGCACGGGCACACGCCGGGGGTAGAGGTGACCAGCGGTCCCTTGGGGCAGGGTTTCGGCAATGCCGTGGGGCTGGCCCTGGGAGAGGCAGCCTTGGCGGCCACGTACAATCGTCCCGGCTTCCCGGTCATCGACCACTATACGTATGTGATTGCCAGCGACGGGGACATCATGGAAGGGGTGAGTGCCGAGGCCGCGTCCTTGGCTGGCCACCTGCAGTTGGGCAAACTCATCGTTCTTTGGTCGGATAATCGCATCACCATCGAAGGGGGGACCAATCTGACTTTTACCGAAGATGTTCTGGCTCGCTTTGCCGCTTACGGCTGGCAGGTGCAGCGGGTTAAAGATGGCAATGATTTGAGTCAGATAGCCGCAGCCCTGGTCACTGCCCGGGCTGAGACCCAGCGGCCTTCTTTTATTGCCGTGCGCACCCATATCGGCTACGGCAGTCCCCACAAACAGGATACCGCGGCCGCGCATGGCGAACCGCTGGGCAAGGAAGAAGTTTTATTAACCAAACAACAGTTGGGTTGGCCCCAGGAACCCACTTTTTATGTCCCGGAGCAGGTCCTGGCACATTGTCGCCGGGCCGTGGCCCGGGGCCAGGCTTGGCAAGAACAGTGGCAAGAGCTTTGGCAAGCCTACAGCCGGGAATTCCCTGAGTTGGCCCGGGAACTGCAACGGCGCTGGCTCCGGCAGTTGCCCGAGGGTTGGGATCGCGATATCCCGGTCTTCCAGAAGGATCATGATCCCCTGGCCACCCGCAGCGCCTCTGGCCAGGTCCTCAACGCCATTGCCCCGCACCTGCCAGAGCTCGTGGGTGGCTCCGGCGATCTTGCCCCCAGCACCAAGACCATCATCAAGAAGGGGGGCACCCTCCAGGCTGGCCATCCCTGCGGCCGCAACATTCACTTCGGCATCCGGGAGCATGGGATGGGAGCCATTGTCAATGGCTTGGCCTATTACGGGGGGTTTCTGCCGTATGGGGCCACCTTTCTGGTCTTTAGCGATTACATGCGGCCGCCCATCCGCTTGGCAGCTCTGAGCAAACTCCATACCATCCTGATCTTTACCCACGACAGTCTGGGCGTAGGGGAAGACGGGCCGACGCACCAACCGGTGGAGCACCTCCTGGCCTTGCGGGCCATTCCCAACCTCCTGGTCATCCGACCGGCCGACGCCAACGAGACCGCTGCCGCCTGGCGCCTGGCCATTCAGCACCAACAGGGACCGGTGGCCTTGATCCTTTCCCGGCAGAACCTGCCCATTTTGGATCCTCAAACCTATCCCCAGGTCCAGGAGGGGGTAGGGCGGGGTGGCTATATCCTGGCCGACGCCCCCGGCGCCAGCTCTCCCCAGCTGCTCATTGTGGCCAGCGGCTCGGAAGTCCACCTGGCCCTGGCGGCTCGGGAACATCTCGCCAACGAGGGCCTCGCCGTACGGGTGGTGAGTTTCCCCTGCTGGGAGCTCTTCCACGCCCAACCCTTGGCATACCAGCATCAGGTCTGCCCGCCACAGATCCCGCTCCTGGCCGTGGAGGCTGGTGTTTCCCTGGGGTGGCGGCCATACATCCCCCGGGATACCAACCTGGAAGTCATCGGCGTGGATCGGTTCGGCGCCTCCGCCCCGGGCTCGGTGGTATTCCGGGAATACGGTTTTAACCTCAAAAATGTCTGTGACAAAGCCCGGGCCCTTTTAGCCCGAGCCCGAACCACATAGATTGGCAAGAGCAGGGAGAACCTGACGGGGCGGGGGCCAATGCCCCTGACCCCAACACCTCCCTTTGGCCTATCATGAGACCTTCTCCCCATCATCCCCAGCGGTCGGCCTTCTTGTCAAAGGCCGATAACTGAGCCGCAGGTCCCCTCCCTCATCAAAAGCTATCGCTTTAATATATTAAGGCAGTTTTTTATATAGATAATTTCTATTTTACTTATCGTTTATCTTAATATAACTTAAAACTTAAGTGTCCGGCAGGCTTCTTGCAGAGCTTGCAAAAGGAGGCCAACAGCCAAAAAAGCCTTCCACCCATGGCTTTTTTTTCTCTTGTCATCCTAAGCGCAGCGCAGGATCTGAGATTCTTCGGTCGCGACGCTCCCTCAGAATGACAAAATGAGACGGTTATAAGAAATACCAAGGCGCCCTCAATCTTCTGCAAAAACGTTGCCGGACAGTAGTGAAATTGAAGGACAATTTTTAGGCCAAGGAGGTTATTCGTTGGCTCCAGCCACCGCCCCCCGTGAACTGACTGCTGCCCTTCACGAAGTCTCTGAAAGATGTATTAATTGCCAGCTTTGCCAGAAAGAGTGCCAGTTCTTGCGCCACCATGGCAAACCCAAGGAGCAGGCTGACGACTTTCCGGTCCAGGAGCCGCAGCAGGCCCTCCGGGCCTATGAGTGCAGTCTCTGTCGGCTTTGTGCTGCAGTCTGCCCGGTCGACCTCAATCCGGCCGACCTCTTCTTAGAGATGCGCCGCTATGCTTGCCAGGCGGGCGAGATCAATCTGGAAGACTACGGCGTCTTATTGGCCTATGAGCAGCGGGGAACCTCTTCCCGGTATACCTACTATGCCCTGCCGCCAGGCTGTGACACAGTGTTTTTTCCTGGTTGTGCCCTGCCTGGAACCAGACCGGACCGCACCAAGGAGACCTTTGCTCATCTGCAGCAGGCCATCCCGGCACTGGGGATTGTCTTGGATTGTTGCACCAAACCGTCCCATGACCTGGGGCGCCGCGACTATTTCCAGGCCATGTTCGGAGAATTAAAACATTTCCTCCTCACCCAGGGGGTACAAAACGTTATTGTCGCTTGTCCCAACTGTCATCGGGTCTTTACCACTTATGCCCCGGAATTACGGACACAGATGGTTTATGAGGTCTTTTTAACTTACGGGGCACCAGATACCCCCAAGGTGAGCGGGACCGTGACCGTTCATGACCCCTGTGCGGTGCGCACGGC
>CAZARS010000014.1:37438-37811 GCA_964487625.1 uncultured Desulfobacca sp. | reverse complement strand
GAATCACCCAATACGAAAGTCATCATTATCGGTGGCCGGGATGGCCTGCCCCTTATCCTAAATCCTGATGTCCGGGGGCGCTGAGCGTAGCCAGTGCATCGGAAGAGTTATGCTGCCGGTTCTGCCTGTTCTTCAGGAGAACGATCGGGCACCGGTAAAGCATTTGACTTAACTTAGAGGTCTGATAAAATAGCACAATTATTGAGGAGGGACGAGGCTGCGGCTGACGAGGCTGTGTTGCAGCCCCGGCGGGGGCGACGGGAGCCGCCGGTGCCAGCCCGGGTCCTCATGACCTTTACCCGGCTGGATTTTCACGACTGCCTCGAGCTGGCCGCCAGCGAACGCTTTTCCCGAACCGGCAGCGATCCCATCA
>CAZARS010000014.1:29982-37428 GCA_964487625.1 uncultured Desulfobacca sp. | reverse complement strand
CCCCACGCCATATTCTCGACTGCCCGTTTATCGAGATAACCTGGCAGGGGCTAGAGATCGGCATCAGCGGGCCGGCCCCCGGCGCCCCCTATGCTGTCATGGTCCTGGAAAAACTTGTGGCTTTGGGGGCACGGTTGATCATCGCCTTGGGTTGGGCCGGATCATTGCAGCCAGAGGCCAGGGTGGGGGATCTCATCGTACCTGTGGCTGCCCTGAGTGAGGAAGGCACCTCGCGCCATTACCCCAATTACCGGACGGTGGCCCAACCAGATGAGGGCCTCTGTCGAGCCATCCAGGCCAATCTGGCGGCCAGCGGCTTACCTTGCCATGCCGGACCGATCTGGACCACTGATGCTATCTATCGGGAAACCAAAGGGAAGGTCACGGGTTATGGCAGGCAAGGGCTCTGGGCTGTTGAGATGGAAATGTCGGCCCTCTTTACCGTGGCCCGGTATCGAGGGGTGGCTCTGGCCGGGCTTTTGGTCATCTCCGATGAGCTGTTCACTTTAACTTGGCGCCATGGCCTGCGGGACGAGCGTTTGCATCAGGCCCGGCGGCAAGCCAGACTGACCGCGTTGGGAACCTTGCACACATATCAGCCATGAACAAGACCCAGACCACCTTGGCAACAGCTCCCCGACTCTTGGCCATGGATATCGGCGGCGGCACGCAAGATATCTTGTTGTGGGATCCGGCCGACACGGTGGAAAACGCCGTCAAGCTGGTGCTGCCCTCCCCCACCCGGATCGTGGCCCGGCGGATCCAGACCCAGACCCTGGCCCGGCGGGATATTTTTCTCACCGGCCACCTCATGGGCGGTGGTGCGGTGACCCAGGCGGTGCGTCAGCATCTCCAGGCGGGCCTGCGGGTGTATGCCCAACCCGAGCCGGCTCGGACCCTCCACGACGATCTGGCCAAACTGGCGACATGGGGCATTCACTTGGTGGATACCCAACCCCCTGGCACGGTTGCCATCAGGCTCGGCGATATTGATCTAGAGGCCCTCACGAGGCTTTTTACTGATTTTGCGGTGGAGATGCCCCGACATTTTGCCGTGGCGGTACAGGATCATGGCTTCAGCCCCCAGGGCAGTAATCGGAAACACCGCTTTCAGCATTGGCAGCGCTTTCTGGAGCAAGGCGGGGAGTTGTGGCGGCTGGCCTACCAGCAACCACCCGCTGATCTAACCCGCCTGCGGGCCGTGCAAGACGTCCTGCCCGGAGCCTTGGTCATGGACACCTGTGCCGCTGGGGTCTGGGGGGCCTTACTGGACACCCAGGTGCAGCCACAGGTGGAGCAGGGCGTGGTAGTCGTAAACCTCGGCAACGAACATACTTTTGCCGTCCTAGTCCGCCAAGGAATAATCTGGGGCGTTTATGAACATCATACCAGTCTCCTGACTGCGGCCAAATTGGCCGATCACCTCAGGCGCTTCCAGGCCGGGCAGTTGACTGATGCAGAAGTCTTCGACGATTTGGGACATGGCTGCTGCCTCCGCCCTGATTATCCGGGAAGTGGCAACCCCTTTGCTACGCTGGTCTTAACAGGCCCCCAGCGTCGCTTGGGCGCCCACCTGCCTGCCATTATGGCGGCACCGTTTGGAGATATGATGCTCACAGGATGTTTCGGTCTGGTAGCCGCCGCAGCCCAAATAGGGGTAGGGTCTTAAGGGCCAGGGGCCAAGCATAGAAAACTTTTTTCGTAGGGGAGCCCCTGCAAGATAACAGCATAACAGGTCCTGGCCCAAGAGTTCTAATCCAAGCTGTTATAGGTCAGCTTTATTGGATCGGCACGATCTCCAGGACCCGGCAAGGGTGTTCCGGGCCCGTTCTGAACCGCAGCCCCCAGCCGCCGCGGCCAGTTGCCCGTTGAGCCCATGTTCTGCTTGGCAACCAACAAGCAGAAACCATATCGGCAGGCCGCGCCGGAGAGGTAATAACACCACATGTACATCAAATTTTGGGGGACTCGGGGCTCCATCGCCACGCCGGGACCCGAAACCGTGATTTACGGTGGTAACACCTCCTGTGTGGAGGTGGTCAGCAACCGAGGCCAACGCTTGATCATCGATGCCGGCACCGGCATCCGGGCCTTGGGGGATGAGTTGGTCCAAGCTGGTCAACCAGTGACGGTTACCCTGCTGTTAACCCACACTCATTGGGACCACATTCTGGGAATGGCCTTTTTCAAGCCGGTTTACCTAGATTCCACGGTGATCAATATCGATGGCTGCCCCAAAGCCTTCTGGGGGGTAGCCAATGTCTTTGATGACCGCAAAGGCAATGGCTATTTCCCGGTAGCCTTTGATGAATTGAAGGCCCACATCAGGCACCTGGAACGGTTGCCGTTCGGCACCACTCGGATAGGAGATTTGCGCATTGATGGGATTGAGACGAACCACCCACAAGGGGGGATGGGGTTTCGCATCCGAGAAGATGGGCACTGCTTCGTCTTTCTTACGGACAACGAGTTGACTGACGAAGCTCCCATTGGCAGGCAGCCGATAGACTATGCTCATTTTGCCCGTGGGTGTGATCTATTGATCCACGATGCCCAGTATTTACCGGAAGAGATCGCCAATCACCGGGGCTGGGGGCACTCCACCTATGTGGATGCGGTGGAAGTGGCCCTGCTGGCCAAAGTGCCACGCCTGATCCTCTTTCATCACGATCCCAGCCGAAGCGATCGGGAGATTCAGGAAATCGAAGCCAGGGCCCGGCAATTGGTGAAATCCCGGAAGAGCAATCTGAAGGTAAGTGCCGCCCGGGAAGGGGAAGTGATCCTGCTGTGACCCAAGACAATATCGTGCTCATCGGCTACCGGGCTGTGGGCAAGAGTACGGTGGGGGCCTTGTTAGCCCAGCGTTTGGGGCGCACCTGGGTGGATCTGGATACTGCCTTCGAGGCAGCCGCAGGGGAGAGCATCGCAACGTTTGTGGCCCGGGAGGGCTGGCCAGCCTTCCGTCAGCAGGAGAAAGCCCTGGTGCAGCACTATGCCCAGGCCCGGGGATTGGTGCTGGCTACCGGGGGGGGAGTGATCCTGGATCCGGAAAATGTCGCCTGCCTCAAAGCTTCTGGGATCGTGATCTGGTTGCAGGCCACCCCTCAGACCATTCAAACCCGTCTCAGTCAGGATCAACAGCAGACTGCAGCCCGACCGGGGTTGACGGGCAAAGGGACCGTGGCTGAGGTAGGCGAAGTCTTGGCCAGTCGGGAACCATTGTATCGGGCCGCGGCCGACTATACAATCTCCGTGGACACCCTCAGCCCCATGGCCGTGGTTGAAGAGATTATGCAGCTGCTGGAGGTCCAAGAGAACCAGCAACCATGAGCGGCAATACCTTCGGCAAAGTTTTCCGGGTCACCACCTGGGGGGAATCCCACGGCCCCGCATTGGGGGCGGTCATTGATGGCTGCCCGCCCCGGCTGCCCCTGACCGCAGCGGATATTGATCTGGCCCTGGCCCGGCGACGACCGGGGACTTCCAGCTATACCACCTCCCGGCGGGAGCCTGATCAGGTGCAGATCCTCTCCGGCGTCTGGGAGGGCCAGACCACCGGCACGCCCATCAGCCTGATTATCTATAATCGGGATGTCAAGAGCGAGGCTTACGAACCCCTGAAAGATATCTTCCGTCCCGGCCATGGTGATTACACGTATCAGGCCAAATATGGCATTCGGGATTACCGCGGGGGCGGTCGGGCCTCGGCCCGGGAGACGGTGGCGCGGGTGGCGGCCGGGGCCGTGGCCCAGAAGGTCTTGGATACCGCCGGCATCAGGGTAACGGCCTTTACCCTCGAGTTGGGGGGTATCCGGGCCCAAAGCTATGATTGGGACCAAATCTGGGCAAATCCTTTTTTCTGCCCTGACCCCGAGGCAGCCGCGGCCATGGCTGCCCGGGTGCAGGCCGTAAAACAACAGGGAGATTCTTTGGGAGGTATCGTGGAAGTTCGGGTGCAGGGTTGCCCGGCGGGTTTGGGCGAACCGGTTTTTGAGAAATTAGACGCAATCTTGGCCCAGGCCATCATGTCAATTGGTGCGGTTAAGGGCGTGGAGATCGGCGCCGGTTTTGCTGCCGCCACCATGACCGGCAGTCAGCATAACGACCCTTTAACGCCCGAGGGCTTTGTCAGCAATAAGGCTGGAGGCATCCTGGCCGGGATCAGCAACGGCGAGGAGATCATCATCCGGGCGGCAGTGAAGCCCATACCCTCCATTGCTCAGCCCCAACAGACCATTAATCTGCAGGGAGAGCCCCGCACCATCACCATCGGTGGCCGTCATGATATCAGCGCCATCCCCCGCATCGTGCCGGTTGCTGCAGCCATGGTCCAATTGACCTTGGCGGATTTCCTCCTGCGGCAGAAGGCGGTGGCATGAAACCGGTCATCGGCATTATCGGCGGCTTGGGAGAAATGGGCCGGTGGTTCAGCCGGTTTTTTCGTGAACAAGGCTTCCCGGTGCTCATCGGCGAGCCAGGGCTTCAGCCCACCTGTGCGGAAGTGGCGGCCCAGGCAGATGTAGTGGTGATCTCGGTACCCCTCCACCTGACGGAGGCGGTCATTGCCGAGCTGGCGCCTCATATCAGACCCCAAGCCCTCCTGACCGACCTGACCTCCCTCAAACAGGGTCCCATGCAAGCCATGCTCAGCCATTTCGCCGGTGCAGTGGTGGGCACCCACCCTTTATTCGGGCCGGGGGAGGCCTCTTTGGCGGAGCAGAATGTGGTGCTGTGCCGGGGGCGGGGCGAAGAGTGGTTCATCTGGCTCCACGATCTGCTCGTGGCCAACGGCGCCAAAGTGGCCATCACCACCCCGGAGGAACACGATCGCCTCATGTCGCTGGTGCAGGGGTTGACGCATTTTACCCTCATCTCCCTGGGGACCACCTTCCGCCGACTTCAGGCAGATATTGCCGCCATGGAAACCCTGGCCACTCCCACTTTTAGGGCAGTTTATGACCAAGTCCGCCACCTGGTAAACCAGAATTTCCCCTTGTATGCCCACATTCAATTATTAAATCCGCAAAATAAGCTGACCCACGCCGCTTTTGCCGAAGCGGTGGAGCAGCTCCGGCAGATCGTTTTGGCCGGCGACGCCACGGCCCTCATGCAGGTCTTGGAGGAAAATCAGCGGTATTTTGAACAATGGCCCAACTCCTATCCTGTGGGGCAGGCCAATCCCAGATCCCAAAAGAAGCGGTGAGTGCCATGTTAGACCTGAAATTTGTCCGCAGCCATTTAGCCGAAGTGAAGCAGGCCCTGATCAATCGGGGACAGGAAGTACTCTTGGATGATTTCGAGTCCCTGGATGAGATGCGGCGTCTCCTCTTGTCCCAGGTGGAGAGCCGGCGCCAGGAACGCAACGCCCTCTCCGAGGAGGTGGGACGCCGCAAAAAGGCCAAGGAAGACGCCAGCAGCCTGATGGAGCGGGTCCGGGAGATTAATCAGGAGCTGAAAGACCTGGAAGCCGAACTGCAGGAAAAAGAGGCCATGGTCTTGGATTTCCTCTATAATCTGCCGAATTTGCCTCATAGTTCCGTACCGGTGGGAGCCTCCAGTGAGGATAATCCCGTGGTCAAGACCTGGGGCGAGCCTCGGCAGTTCGATTTTCCTCCCAAACCCCATTGGGATATCGGCGAGGCCTTGGGCATCCTGGATTTCGAGACCGCAGCCAAGATCACCGGTTCCCGCTTTGCCCTGCTCAAGGGGCCGGCCTCCCGCCTGGAACGGGCCCTGATCAATTTCATGCTGGACTTGCATACTCAGGAACATGGCTACTTGGAAGTCTGGCCCCCCTTTATGGTGAACAGTGCCAGCGCCCTAGGAACCGGCCAGCTGCCTAAATTCAAAGCCGATCTCTTCAAACTGGAAGGCTGGGATTATTATCTGGTGCCCACGGCCGAGGTGCCGGTGACCAATATCCATCGAGAAGAAATCCTGGCTGAGGATGACCTGCCCATCTATTACACGGCCTATACCCCCTGTTTCCGCTCTGAAGCCGGCTCTTATGGCAAAGATGTCCGGGGGCTGATTCGCCAACATCAGTTTGACAAAGTGGAGTTGGTGAAGTTCACTACCCCCGAGACATCCTATGACGAACTGGAAAAACTCTTGGCCGACGCCGAACGGGTGCTCCAGGAATTGGAGCTCCCCTATCAGGTGGTGGTCCTGTGCACTGGAGATATGGGATTTGCCGCGGCCAAGACCTATGATATCGAGGTCTGGCTGCCGGGGCAGGGCATGTACCGGGAAATCTCTTCCTGCAGCAACTTTGAGGCCTTTCAAGCCCGCCGCGCTAACATCCGCTTCCGCCGCAAGGGGGCCAAGGGCACGGAACTGGTCCACACCCTGAACGGTTCCGGCTTGGCCGTGGGCCGGACCTTGGTGGCGATCTTGGAAAACTATCAACAAGCCGACGGTTCGGTGGTCATCCCCCCCAAACTCCGGCCGTATATGGGTGGATTAGAAGTCATTAGGCGATCCTAAAGGCTCCTTTGACCTTCGGACCCCTTGATACCCGATTGTGCTCCCAGGGCCGTCTTTTCCTGGTGCCCCTCACCTTGCGTTCCTGGCAGGAATGGAAAGATTAATGCTGGTCTAGCGACTGCCGAAAGTTTTTTCGAATTACCATGAGTGTCCGGCAGGCTTCTTGCAGAGCTAAAAAAAGACGCCAAAAGCCAAAAAAGCCTTCCACCCATGGCTTCTTTTCTCCTGTCATCCTGAGCACAGCGAAAGATCTGAAATTCTTCGGGGGCGTCGCTCCCTTAGAATGACAAAACGAGACAAATATTAGAGATACCAAGGCGATATCAACCTTACGCAAAAATGTGACCGGACATCAGTGCCGCATTACGGCAGACATCGCCGCCTGCAGGTCACTGGCCCGGTGGGCCCCCCAGCACGGGCGGTTTTGTGCCCCCGAATTCATCCATACTGACCGCGCAGTCTTGCAAGTGTTGTCGGATCATGCCAATCAGGAGGCAAAACTCGCAAAGCCAATTGCTAAAATTTTAACAAAAATAGGGGCGTATTATTTTCTTGGAGAAATCCCATGAGTAACCCGTTTCATCAATATCTCCAAGAGCTCCAGATGGCGCTGGCGGCGGGGAACGCCTCGGAGCACTCGCACCGGCCCGCCCTCAAGACTTTGCTTGAGGCCCTGGAGCCGGGGGTGATGGCCGTCAATGAACCCCGCCAGGACGTGACCTCATGCGGTAAGCCCGACATGGTGGTGCTCCGGGGGGCCTTGCCCCTGGGGTATGTCGAAACTAAGGACATAGGGAAGAACCTGGACGAAGAGGAAAAGGGGGAGCAAATCCAACGATACCTCAAAGGCCTGCCCAATTTCATCCTTACCGATTACCTTGAGTTCAGATGGTTCGTGAACGGCGAGCACCGAGCCAAAGCCGCGTTGGGGCGGCCAGAGCCGGGCGGTAAAATAAAAAC
>CAZARS010000014.1:16221-29902 GCA_964487625.1 uncultured Desulfobacca sp. | reverse complement strand
CACGGCCAAAGACTTAGCCCTACGTATGGCAGGGCTGGCCCACCTCATGCGGGAGGCCGCCCTGAACACCTTGGAGACGGAGCCGGAGACCGGAACCCTCAAGGGCTGGCAGGCTGCCTTTGAAAAGACCTTGCTCCCCCACCTGCCCTCGCCTGAATTTGCTGACATGTATGCTCAGACCCTCACCTATGGCCTTTTCGCCGCCAAGGTGACGGTGGGGACCGGCCAGGACTTGCGCCGGGATACCGCCGCCAGTCTGCTCCCGGAGACGAACCCCTTCCTCAAGAAGCTCTTCTACCATCTGGCCGGGCCGGAAGTTCCCCCCCCGGTGTCCTGGGCCATTGATGACATGGTGGCCCTGCTGAACGCCGCTGACCTTGAGGCGGTGCTGGCTGACTTCGGCAAGGGGTCCATCGAGAGAGACCCCGTGGTGCATTTTTATGAGACGTTCTTGGCTGCCTATGACCCGGAGCGGCGCAAGATCCGGGGCGTTTATTACACCCCGGAGCCGGTCGTCTCCTATATCGTGCGGGCCATTGACCGGCTTCTGAAGGAACGCTTTGGCCGCCCCTGGGGACTGGCCGACGGTGAAACCCTTATCCTTGACCCGGCATGCGGCACGGGGACCTTTCTCCACAGCGTCATTGCCTTGATTTATGACCACCTGTGCGCCCAAGGGCAGGCGGGGGCTTGGGCGGGGGAGAAGGGGTATGTAAGTCAAAACCTCCTGCCCCGGATTTTCGGTTTTGAACTGCTCATGGCCCCCTACGCCGTGGCCCACGTCAAGCTGGGCTTGACCCTAAAAGAGCGGGGCTATGACTTCCCCGCCGGGAAACGCTTGGGGGTCTATCTTACAAATACCCTTGAGGAGGCCCTGAAGCAAACCCAGGTGCTCCCCCTGGCCGGGTTCATCGCCGAAGAGAGCAATACCGCCGCCGCCATTAAGCAGGAAAAACCCATTGAGGTCATCCTGGGCAATCCCCCTTACGCCGGACACTCCGCCAATGCCAGCACCCGCCGGGAGATTAACCCCGAGACCGGCAAGGAACGGACGGTGAAGACCTGGATCGGCAGCCTCATTGAAGACTACAAGCGGGTTGACGGCCAGCCCCTGGGGGAGAAGAACCCCAAGTGGCTCCAGGATGATTACGTCAAGTTCCTCAGGTGGGGGCAGTGGCGTATAGAGCGGACTGGCCAAGGCGTGCTGGCCATGATTACCAACCACGGCTACCTGGACAACCCCACCTTCCGGGGGATGCGTCAGGCCCTCAGGCAGACCTTCAATGAAATCTATATTGTGAACCTCCACGGCAACGCCAAGAAAAAAGAAGTGTGCCCAGACGGGGGCAGAGACGAAAACGTCTTTGACATTCAGCAGGGCGTGGCTATCGGGATTTTCGTGAAGCGGCAAGGCGGGCCCACTCCAGCCACGGTCCGTTATGCCGACTTGTGGGGGTTGCGGGAGTCAAAGTATCAAGCCCTGGCCGAACTGGATTGGCAGAGCACCCCCTGGCAGGAGCTCCAGCCCCACTCGCCTTATTATCTCTTTGTACCTCAAGTTGTGGACGTACAAACTGAATATGAGAGGGGCTGGCCGGTGAACGAGATTTTCCCAGTAAACTCCGTCGGGATAGTTACTGCCCGTGACCATCTCACTATCAAGTGGTCACCCGCGGAGGTCTGGGAGACGGTAAAAGACTTCGCCACCCTGCCGGAGGATGTGGCCCGTGAGAAGTATCGCCTGGGCGAGGATGTGCAGGATTGGCAAGTTTCTTTAGCCCAAGCTGATGTGAGGAAGAGCGGACCTGAGCGGGGAAAAGTAGTACCTATCCTCTACCGTCCCTTTGACATGCGCTTCACCTACTACACCGGCCAATCACGGGGGTTTATCTGTAGGCCCCGGGCAGAGGTTATGCGGCATATGCTGGCGGGGAAGAATTTCGGGTTATGCAGCTCAAGGGGAATGGAAATCGGCGGGGGCTGGGAACATGTCTTTTGCAGCCAGACCCTGATTCAGCATCACACCGTCTCCCTGAAAGAAGTCAACTACCTGTTCCCGGTTTATATTCAACCACAGGACATGTTCACTGGGGATGGCAGGACCCCGAATTACAACCCCACGTTCCTTGAGGACTGCTCGGGGCGGTTAGGCTTGAAGTTTAAACCAGAGGGCCGAGGAGACCTCACCACCACCTATGGCCCGGAAGATGTGTTTCATTATGCGTACGCCGTCTTCCATGCCCCCGGCTATCGGAGCCGCTATGTCGAGTTCCTCAAGATGGACTTCCCCCGCCTGCCATTAACTGGCAATAAAGCTTTGTTTAGCTCTCTGGTAGGCCTAGGAGCGGAATTGGTGTCCCTTCATCTTATGGAACCCCCCCGCTTGGAAAACTTCATTACCCGCTTCCCAATCTCCGGCTCCCAGGTGGTTGAGCGAGTGCGCTATGAAGAAAACCGCAGACGGGTTTTTATCAATGACCAGCAGTTTTTTGAGGGCGTGCCCCTGGACGCCTGGGCTTTCCAGGTGGGGGGATATCAGGTGCTCCATAAATGGCTTAAAGACCGCAAGGGGCGGGTGCTGAGTTACCAGGACCTCCACCACTACCAGAAAATTGTGGTGGCCCTGGCCGAAACCATCCGCCTCATGGCCGTTATCGACGCCGTCATAGATGCCCACGGCGGCTGGCCCCTTGACGGCGGCTCCTGAGGCAAGCGGGGGTATGAAAGGGGAGGCGGGGTCTTCTAGGACATGCGGCGGCAACGCTGACCGACCGTTATTTCTATTTTTCTCCTGACCATTTGAAAGACTCAATCAGACTGCTTGCTTCTCTTCCTACCGGTAAAGAAACGGTCAACATTTTTTCCTTACCTGCGGTTCAGTATGGAGCCGGCAGGGGGATTTGAACCCTCGACCTGCTGATTACGAATCAGCTGCTCTACCACTGAGCTATGCCGGCTCGTCGCCAATAGTGTAGCAATATCTTTTGAGTTGTGCAATGCCTCAGGCACGGTGACCCGGTCCTGTGGCATTTTTTTCTTGGCCGGAGGGCCTTGCTCATGAACGGTTCAGAAGCCAAAACCCCAGATTGAGGTAGGCAGCAAAGCTGAGCCAGAGAAGGTAGGGCACCAGGAGCAGGGCGGCAGTCTGATGATGGCGCTCAAAAACCCTAATGGTACTGAGGACCACCAGCCAGAGGGCGAGGAGATCCAGCAGGGCCAGCCCAGGCCGTTGCCAGCCGAAGAAGAGATATGACCACAGGCCGTTCAACAGGAGCTGGAGCAGGAACAGGGCGAGGGGCCAGGCAGCCGCAAACCAACCGGCCCGTTGCCAGACCAGCCAAGCCGCCAGACCCATCAGGGCATATAGCACGGTCCAGACCGGAGCGAAAAGCCAGCCGGGGGGTGTCAGAGGAGGCCGGCGCAATTGGGCATACCATTCCCCCGGCGGGAAGTGAGAGCCGGTCCAGGCCGGGAGAAAACTCAGGATCAACCAGAAGGCCAGCCCCAACCAGCGGAACCACTCAGCAGATGCCGGTGCGGTAGATGATTTTGTCATAACCTGCCTTTCATAAAAAAGTAGCTTTTTTTGACAGAAAATATAAAAATTATGAGATATATTGCAATTGAGGAGTTGCTATGGAGCCCGAAGGATCCCAATCCAACACCGTCATGCACGCAACCTTGAAGGTTGGCAACCATACTCTAGAGCTGCCTTTGGTCTGCGGCACCGAGGGCGAAGTGGCCTTGGACATCCGCAGCTTGCGGAGCGCCACCAAGGGCTTGCAGCTCAATGGCCGGGCCATTCAAGGGGGGCTGATCACTTTTGATCCTGGATATAAAAATACGGCCTCCTGCCAGTCGGACATCACCTTTATTGATGGCGAACACGGCATCTTGCGCTATCGGGGTTATGATATCGCCGAGTTGGCCGCCAAAAGGGTGCGCTTCATTGAGACGGCCCTGCTCCTGATCTACGGCGAACTGCCGACTCCGGAGGAGCGGGAGAATTTCCGGGAATTGCTTACTCAGTATGAGATGCTCCATGAGGGCATGATAAATTTCTTTTACTCGCTGCCTCCCAATGCTGATCCCATGGCCATTCTGGCCGCCGCAGTGCAGTGCAGCAGCCTCTATAACCCGGAATTACGGTCCATCGATCCAGCAGATGAGGAGGGTTTCCGGGCGGCGGCGGCCAAGCTCTTGAGCAGGGTGAGAACCATCGCGGCGTTCAGTTACCGCAAGGCCATGGGGTTGCCCTTTGAGTATCCGGACCCAAGCCTGGATTACTGCTCAAACTTTCTCCACATGATGTTCAGTATACCCTACCGCCGTTTTTATGCCACAGAAACCATGATCCGGGCCTTAAATCTCTTCCTGATCCTGCATGCGGACCATGAACAGAACTGTTCCACCGCAACCGTACGGATGGTGGGGTCATCCCGGGCCAATCTCTTTGATTCCATTTCCGCCGGGATTTCAGCCCTGTCCGGGCCCTTGCACGGTGGCGCCAATGTTCAGGTACTCCGCATGTTGGAGCGGATCCAACAAGGAGAGGAGAGTATTGATGATCTCATTAAATCGGTGAAAATCAAAGAACCCGGGAAACCGCGGCGCCGTCTGCCGGGTTTTGGCCACCGCATTTACCGTAATTATGACCCCCGGGCCAAAATTCTGAAAGAGGCCGTGGATAATCTCTTGGAGGAACTGCAGAGAAATGATCCCCTGTTGGACATTGCCCGGGAACTGGAAGAGCGGGCGCGGCGGGATGAATTTTTCCAGAAAGCCAATCTCTATCCCAATGTTGATTTTTACTCCGGCATTTTGTTGCGGGCCATCAACATTCCGGTCAACATGTTCACGCTGATGTTCGCCATCGGCCGGGTAGCCGGCTGGATAGCTCAATGGCGGGAGGAGGCCCTGAATCCTGAGGCAGCCATTCAGCGGCCCCGCCAGGTTTATATCGGCAAGACCTGTCGTGCTCTCTGCCTCCCCTAAGAAGCTGAGTTAGCTGAGTCAACGGGCAAGAATTGCTGGGGAAGCATGGCCTGATGGTGCGCACAGGAGGGGCGATGGTAAGAGTGCGGTTTTTTTGGCTCAATCTGATCTGTCTCTGGCTGCTCAGCGGCAGCCTGGCAGGGGCTGTTACACTCCCCACCTCCCGGGGGCAGTTGGTCTATGTGCCGGTGTATTCCCATATCTACTTCGGCGACCGCATCAAGACCTTTAATCTGTCCGTGACATTGAGTATCCGTAACATCGACCGCAACCATCCCATCGAGATCACCTCGGTGCAGTATCTCGATGAAAAGGGGAAATTCGTCCGGGAATTAGCCCCCCAGCCACAAACCGTCGGCCCCTTAGCGGCCGGCCGTTTTTATATCCGAGAGTCTGATGTCACGGGGGGGTCCGAGGCGGCCTTCCTCATCAGATGGCAGGCGGCTCAGCCGGTATGGCCCCCCCTCATCGGCGCCCTGATGGTGGGCACTTCCTTCGGTCAGGGCATCAGTTTTACCACCAGTGGCCACGTTCTGGAAGAATTGCCGGGAAAGTAGCGGACCCTAAGGCTATGAGGTGCTCATGACAAAGAGCCGTTGTTTTGCCAGGCTTACGGCCCTGTTCTGGGGTATCTGCCTGTTGTTGGTCGGGGGGAGCTCGCTGGTTTGGGCCCAGCCTGCTGGCGATCCCCTCCCCGGGAGGCATGTCGTGCAGATTACCCATGTCTGTATCATTACTCCCCAATTTGCTAAGATGAAGGAATTTTACGCCCGTCTTTTGCAGATCGAGCCCAAGAAATTCACCGAAGATTATGTGGAGTTTCAGATCCCCGGGGCCATTATCTCCCTGTATGAAGAGGCCAGTTGGGCCCAAACCGTGCCCGAGGCGGTGCCGCAACCGGGCACCGGCGGCATGATGCTGGAGCTACAGGTGGCCAACGCGGATCGGGAATTTGAACGGCTTCACAGTTTGGGTTTAAAAATGGACATCATCTTGCCACCCACTACCTTTCCCTGGGGTAACCGCTCCATTTACCTGCGGGATCCTGACGGCAACCTGCTGAATGTCTACAGCGTCGTGCCGACGAAATAGAATTGGGCGAGGGGTAAGGCGAGTCACCGCTACCGGATCCGGGAGCAAGGAAACCCATGCCTCCCAAAACTGGGGTAGAGCCGGGACCAAGAGAATAGGCGCCGTGGCGCGGGCCGTCAGTGGCTGCCGCCACCATCGTCTGGCGGGATCAGACTATTCCGGCTGATCCTGAGCCACTAATTTACTCAGCGACGGCGGAGAGGCTTCCTGCCCGAGGAGATAGCTGCCGGGCTTTTTTGGTATAACAGCATGCTTCTGCAACAGATTTTAAACGGCTTGACCGCGGGCAGCGTCTATGCCCTCATTGCCCTGGGGTACACCATGATTTATGGGATTCTGGGGTTGATCAATTTTGCCCAAGGCGAGCTCTATATGGCCGGGGCCTTCGCTACGGTCTTGCTGCTGAGTGTTTATGAAGTAAATTTTTTTGTGGCTTTCTTGTTTGGCATGGGGGTGGCAGCGGTCTTAGGAGTCATTCTGGAGCGGGTGGCCTTTCGCCCTCTGCGGGGCAGTCACCCTCTGGTCCCTTTGATCAGCGCCATCGGTGCCTCCATTTTCCTGCAGAGCCTGGCTTTGCTGCTCTTCGGTCCGGCTGATCGAGCTTTTCCCCGGCATTTTGAGTTTGCCACCTTGGATATTGCCGGGGTCAACATCTCCACTCTCCAGGTGGCTATCCTGGGCGCGGCCTTGTTCTTCATGGTGCTGCTGGTGGTCTTTGTAAAATACACCAAGTTCGGGAAGGCGATCGTGGCCACGGCCCTGGACCAAGAGACAGCCCGCCTGATGGGCATTAATGTGGATCGGATGATAGCCATCACCTTTCTCATCGGTTCGGCCCTCAGTGGTGCCGCGGGCATCATGATGGCGATCTATTACAATGCCACGTATCCGCGCATGGGTCTCTTGCCCGGTCTGAAAGCCTTCAGTGCGGCTGTTTTGGGCGGCGTCGGCAATATCCCTGGGGCCATTGTGGGCGGCCTGATCTTGGGCGTGGCGGAAAATTTGGGAGCCGGTTATCTTTCCTCGGGCTACAAGGATGCCGTGGCCTTTGCGATTCTCATCGTGGTCCTCTTAGTGCGGCCCAGCGGCCTCCTGGGAGGCCGTAGTCATTAGTCCATGACGGAATATCTCCTGCATATTACCATTATCAGCGGCTTGCATATTATCCTGGCCCTAAGCCTCAATCTCATCATCGGTTATTGTGGGCAAGTCTCCCTGGGACATGCCGCCTTCTACGGCTTGGGCGCCTATACCTCGGCCCTCACCAGCATTCATTGGCAACTGCCTTTTGTTGTGACCATGCCCCTGGCCGGACTCATGGCGGCCCTGTGTGGTTTAAGTTTGGGCATCCCTACCCTCCGCTTAAAAGATGATTATCTGGCCATCGTCACCCTGGGATTTGGGGTAATCGTTGATCTCATCCTGCTGAATCTCGACATCACCGGCGGGCCGGATGGTTTGACCCATATACCGCCGCCGCACTTGGCCGGCTTGAATTTCCGCCCGAAAACCCGCTACGTCATTCTGGTGCTGGTCCTGGTGGGCCTTACCCTCATGCTCATCACTCGCCTGGTCCATTCCCGGCATGGCCGGGCCCTCAAAGCTATCCGCGACCACGAGATAACGGCCCGGGTAATGGGGATCAATACCGCCGCCTATAAGATCGCCATCTTTGTTTTGGCGGCCGGTCTTGCCGGTCTGGCAGGGGCCCTTTACGCCCACTATATTACTTTTATCAATCCGGAAAGTTTCGGCTTGCATACTTCCATCCTGATCCTCACCATGGTGGTCTTGGGGGGTATGGGGAGTATCTTGGGATCGGTGGTCGGGGCCAGCGTTTTGACCATTCTGCCTGAGCTGTTCCGCCGCTTTGCCGACTATCAGGACGTGGCCTACGGGGCCATGCTCATCGCCCTGCTGATCTGGCGGCCCCAGGGATTGTTGGGCCGGGGTCAGATCAGTCAAAAGTTCAGCCTGGCCCGGAGCAAACAACCCAAGGGCCAGTGATCGACACCGCCATGCTGACGCTCCAAAGTATCCATACTTATTACGGCAGCCTCCATGTCCTCAAAGGGGTATCGTTGCATGTGCGGGAGGGAGAAATCGTTGCCCTGTTGGGTGCCAATGGGGCTGGCAAGACCACGACCTTGAAAACCATTTCGGGACTCCTCAAACCCCGGACCGGTCAGGTAAAGTTTCTGGGCAAGGACATCAGTCGTCTCAGTGCCGAGGCCATCGTGCAGCTGGGTATTGCCCATGTGCCGGAGGGCCGGCGGGTCTTCCGTACCCTCAACGTCACCGCCAACCTGGAGTTGGGGGCGTTTGCCCGGCGAGATCATCAAGCCGTCAGACAAGACCTGCAGGAGATGCAAGAACGCTTTCCCCTCCTGCGGGAGCGGGCCAAGCAGTTGGCCGGCACCCTGAGCGGCGGCGAACAACAGATCCTGGCCATCGCCCGAGCCCTCATGGCCCGCCCCAAATTGCTGTTACTGGATGAACCATCTATGGGCCTGGCCCCCCGGCTGGTCAGTCAGGTCTTCGCCATAATCCGGCACCTGAAAGAGACGGGCACCACCATCCTGCTCATTGAGCAGAATGCCCGGGCTGCCCTTAGGGTGGCGGACCGAGGCTATGTTATGGAAACCGGCCGCATCAGCCTGGATGGCACGGCCGCGGAATTGATGGACCATAACGAAGTGCGCCGGGCCTATCTGGGCAAAGGCTATCAGGAAGTCTGGGAAGAATGAAGTAAGGGAGCAGGGATTAGGGATTACAAAAGTTGGAAAAAAAGAGACTTAATTGAGGCAGTTATCCGCAGTCCCAGATCCTGACAAGCCATGGCGATGTTTTTAGAGATTGAGCAGCTCAGCAAATCCTTTGGAGGCTTACAAGCCCTGGATCGGGTGTCTTTTGAGGTGCAGATGGGGGCCATTCAGGCCTTGATCGGCCCCAACGGCGCCGGCAAGACCACTTGTTTCAATCTGATTAGTGGGATCCTGCCCCCCAGCAGTGGCTCTATTCGCCTCATGGGGCAAGAAATCAGCGGCCTCCCCCCACATCAGATCGCCCGCCTGGGCCTGGCCCGGACCTTCCAAAATATTCAATTATTTACCGGCATGACGGTGCTGGACAATGTCTTAGTGGGCCAGCATATTCACCTCCACGGGGGCTTGCTGGCCACCCTTTTGAATCTGCCGAGTATCCGCCGGCAGGAACGGCGCAGCGTCGCATTGGTGATGGAATTGCTCGATTTTGTCGGCCTGGCCGACAAGGCGCATTGGCAGGCGGACAACCTGGCTTACGGCGAGCAGCGCCGCCTGGAAATCGCCCGGGCCCTGGCGCTCCAACCCCGCCTGCTGCTCCTGGATGAGCCGGCCGCAGGCATGAATCCCCGGGAAACCGAAGAGCTTATGGCCTTGATTTCTGCCATCCAGGAGCGCCAGATCACCGTGCTGCTCATCGAACACGATATGAACCTGGTCATGAACATCAGCAAACGGATCGTCGTTTTCGACCAGGGGCGGGTGATTGCCCAAGGTCCGCCCCGGGCCATCCGGCAGAACCCCCAGGTCATTGAAGCGTATCTGGGCAAGGAGGAAGAGGACGATGTTTGAGAGCCAGTACGAGGCGATGCCCCGCGCCGACATTGCCCAACTGCAGTTGGAGCGCCTGCAGGCCACGCTGCAACGGGTGTACCGGAACGTGAAATTCTATCGTCAGAAGTTTGATCAGATCGGCTTTTTACCCGAAGACCTCCTGTCCCTGGATGATCTGGGCAACCTACCCTTCACTACCAAAGAAGATCTCTCCAACTCCTATCCCTATGGCATGTTTGCCGTGCCCCTGCGGGAAGTGGTCCGCATTCACTCCTCCTCGGGCAGCGCCGGCAATCCCCTGGTGGTGGGTTATACCAAACGGGATCTGCGCCACTGGGCCTGCCTGGCGGCCCGCCTGCTGACTGCGGCCGGGGTCGGCAAAGATGATGTGGTGCAGATCACCTTTAACTATGGGCTCATGACCGGTGGCTTCGGAGTCCACTATGGGGCGGAAACCCTGGGAGCCTCGGTTATTCCCACCGGCACCGGCAACACCTTCCGGCAGGTCCAGATTATGCGGGATTACCGCACCACGGTGTTGGTGGCAACGCCCTCCTATGCCTTAGTCATAGCCGATAAATTGGCCGAAATCGGGGTAGATCCCAAGGAACTACACCTCCGCTTGGGGCTGATGGGAGGCGAACCCTGGGATGAGAGCCGGCGGCAGGAAATCGAAACCCGGCTGTTGTGTGAAACTTATGATCTCTATGGTTTGTCCGAAGCCATGGGCCCCGGCGTGGCCGGAGAATGCCAGGAACGCCGGGGTATGCATCTCAATGAAGATCATTTTCTCCCCGAAATCATTGACCCGGATACCGGCCAGCTGCTGCCCCCGGGACAGGTCGGGGAATTGGTCATCACCACCTTGGCGAAAGAGGCAGTACCCCTGATCCGTTTCCGCACCGGCGACCGGTGTGCCCTCCATTTGGATCCTTGCCCCTGTGGCCGCACCTTTGCCCGGATTAGCCGCATCCTGGGCCGGACCGATGAGGTGGTCATTGTCAAAGGCGTTAATATCTTTCCCCAACGCGTCGGCCAGATCCTAGCGGCCATCCAGGGAGAGACTCCAGTTTATCAGTTGGTCGTCACCCGGGAAGGCCATCAGGACATCCTGGAGATTAAAGTGGAAGTCCGGGAGTCCATCTTTTTTGATCGCATGGTGGCCCAACGGCAGTTGATCAACCAACTGAGCCGCAAGCTGGCCCAAGGCATAGGGGTTACCCCCCGGGTGAAATTAGTGGAGCCCAATAGCATCGACCGCCAGGAGGAAACCTCGCCATTGGTTATTGACCGACGCCTCCAGCCTGGCCGTTGAATTGCCAAGCTGAACTACTGCGCCGCAGCACACTCCCTAAGACACGGGCAAATTTTTCTCATCCTGAGATGAGCGAATGATCTGAAAGTCTTCAGTCGCTTGGCTCCCTCCGCATAACAGCGAGGGCCGCTTTGAGATCTTGCGCCGTGCGCTTTGCTGAATGCCAAAACACCATCGGAAGCTGCTGAGGATAGGTCTCCTTCAACACCAACCCCGCCCTAATCGGCGGGAGGGTGCCAACAGAAACGGGCCAAACCATGAGGGGGTCACATACCCCCAAAAAGGCAGGGGCGAGTGAGCCGTTTTCTCATTGTGCGGAACTGGCATCGTCTCCTCAGCAAAGAGCTCCCTCCCGAATTCATCAGGAAAACCATCGCCTTGACAGCTCTGGGGATCATACCGATAGGCCATGGGGCTCCTCCCGGCTTTCTCAAACTGACATAAAGTCATGGTGAAAGCATCGTTTCCCATAATTTTATGCAAGTCTCATTCCACCTATACTTTGGGGGCAGGGAAGCAGGGCTGAGCGGCCTCGGCGAAATGACGCCCTGATACGACCGGCGCCTCGGGGCAATCTCCGGGCGGAAAGGGCAGGCCTCTGGTATTATTTATTTCTTGCAGATCGGTAAACCAACAGGGGTGGCGAGGGATTGGAGGCGGCATCCGGATTCGAACCGGAGAATAACGGTTTTGCAGACCGCTGCCTTACCACTTGGCTATGCCGCCTTAATCGGCAGGAAATAAAATGGAGCGGGAAACGGGATTCGAACCCGCGACTTCAACCTTGGCAAGGTTGCACTCTACCACTGAGTTATTCCCGCTCGCACCTTTTTATATAACGACAGCCGTTTTTCTTGTCAAGGGAAAAACTGCACGAAGGGGCCGCCAGCCCCCATCTTTTTATTACCCTTTCCTCACTAAATCCTCATGGTTGGTTTGGGGCGAGGCCACCGAGGAGCCGAAGAGATCCATTTGCCCCACTGCCGCGGCAGCCTGGTGCCGGCGGCGGGGCCGGGCCAAACGGGGGAAACCCACCTGATCCAAGGTGCCGGCCTCAATATTTTCCAGGACTTCCTGGGCCCGATCGATCACCGGGGTCGGGACGCCGGCCAGGCGAGCCACCTGAATGCCATAGCTCTTATTGGCCGCCCCTGGAGCCAAGGTATGTAAGAAGATGATCTGGCCGCCCTCTTCGGCCACCGTGACCTGGAAATTGTGGACCCGCGCTTTCAGGCGGCTCAGGGCCGTCAGTTCATGGTAGTGGGTGGCAAACAAGGTCATGACGCCTTGGCCTTGCAGATCGTGGAGGTATTCTGCCACGGCCCACGCCAGGGAGAGGCCATCAAAGGTGCTGGTGCCCCGGCCGATCTCATCCAGGATGACCAGGCTGCGGGGGGTTGCCTGGTGTAAGATGTTGGCAGTCTCGTGCATCTCCACCAGGAAGGTGCTCTGGCCTCGGCCAATATCGTCTACCGCCCCCACGCGGGTGAAAATGCGATCCACCAAGCCTATCTTGGCATAGCTGGCCGGGACAAAACTACCGATCTGGGCCAGGAGAACGATGAGGGCCACCTGGCGCAAGATGGTGGATTTACCGGCCATATTGGGCCCGGTGACGATGAGTAGGGTGGCCTGATCGTCCAAGGTAACGTCATTGGGCACAAAACTGCCCGGCGGCAGGAGGCGTTCGATGACGGGATGGCGCCCCCCCCGAATGGCGAGCCCACGCTGGGCGGTCAGTTCCGGGCAGGTATAGCGGTGGAGGCTGGCCGTTTCCGCCAAGGCGCTGAGCACATCCAGCCCGGCCACCGCGGCCGCCACCCTCTGCAACCGGGGGGCCTCCTGGGCCAACTGGCGCCGCAGTTCCTGAAAGAGGGTTATTTCCAATTGCTTGCGGGCTTCCTCAGCCCCCAGTAGGCGGGACTCATATTCCTTCAGTTCGGCGGTAATGAAGCGTTCGGCGTTCACAAGGGTCTGTTTGCGGATAAAATAGTCTGGCACGGCCGCCAGATTAGCCTTGGAGACCTCGATGTAATAGCCGAATATTTTGTTATAGCGGACTTTCAAGGAATTAATGCCGGTCTGCTGGCGTTCCCGGGCCTCCAGGGCGGTGAGCCACTCTTTATCCTGCCGGGTCAGGGCCAGGAGGTCGTCCAATTCGGCGTTATACCCTTCCCGGATGATGCCGCCCTCTTTTAGGGAAGTGGGCGGCTCGGGCACCAGGGCCTGGTCAATGAGGTCATGGACATCGGTCAGGTCGTCCAGGTCCGCAGCAAGGCTGGCGGCCAGGGGCGGTAGATCAGCGGGCAGGAGGTGCCGCAGGGCCGGCAGGCGTGCCGTGGCCTGTTTGAGAGCAATAAGGTCCCGGGGCGTGGCCTGTTCCAAAACCAGGCGGGCCGTGAGGCGCTCCAGGTCGCCCAGGCCTTTAAGCTGTTGGCGCCATTGCTGCCGCAGGAGATGCTGCTCTGCAAAAAAGGCAACTCCCGCCAACCGTTCCTGGATCTTGGCCAGCTCCTTGAGGGGAAAACGCAGCCAGGAGGCCAGCAATCGGCCGCCCATGGGGGTGACGGTGGCATCAATGATGTCCAAGAGAGAGTTTTTCCGGCTGCGGCTGCGGAAATTCTCAAAGATTTCCAGGTTGCGGATGGTTGCCTCATCCAACCCGAGAAAATCATCCCGTGCA
>CAZARS010000014.1:10913-16201 GCA_964487625.1 uncultured Desulfobacca sp. | reverse complement strand
GTCAGATGCCGGGGGGGGCCGCTGCGGTTGGCCTCCAGGTAGGCCAAAATGGCGCCGGCCGCAGTGAGGCCCAAGGTGTAGCCGCTGAGCCCGAAACCGTCCAGGAAAAGGGTGCCCAGATGGCGGGTCAACCGGGCCGTGGCGGCATCGAGATGAAAGCTGCCGCTATCCAAGCGGTGCAGGCTGGGTGGGGCGGTCAGACTGCCCAAATAATCTTGCAGGGGCTCCACCGGACAGTCCTCCGGCAAGAGAAGTTCCACCGGCTGCAAACGATAGAGTTCCTCCCCCAATGTTTCCAATTGGTGACCTTCGGTGAGCCGGAAATCCCCGGTGGAGAGTTCAGCACAGGCCAGGCCCCAGCGGCCGTCCCGCCAGCAGGCCGCGGCCAGATAATTGCTCTCCTTGGCTGGCAGCTTCTCCGGATCCACGATCATGCCCCGGGTGAGCACCCTGGTCACCTCCCGGCGCACCAAACCCTTGGCCTGGGCTGGGTCCTCCACCTGATCGCAGATAATCAGGCGATGGCCCTGCTCCAGGAGTTTGCCAATATAAACCTCGGCGGCATGGAGGGGAAAGCCAGCCATGGGGATGGCCTCTTCGTCGGCGCGGCTCCGGCTGGTGAGGGCGATATTCAGGGCCTGGGCCGCCACTTGGGCATCCTGAAAAAAGAGCTCATAGAAATCCCCCATCTGGAAAAGGAGGAGGCCATCAGGGTGCTGGGCCTTGACCTCCAGATACTGCCGCAACATGGGGGTGATTTTTTCTGTGGGAGCTTCGACCATGGGTTATATTGTATCCTGAAATGGTCGGAAAGGGTAAGAGGGACTTTTTACGCTCTGGAGTTGATTGATCTGCTCAGCGCGGCCGGCAGCAGATAGTCCTGGCACAGGTTGGTAAAGCTCTCGCTGAGTATTCCTGCTCTGGAGCATGAAGTCCCCTTTTAAACCGATGGTGTTACTCAATCATGTATTTTGCCCTAACCCCCCACATCGCCCTGGCCTCCCCGTGGCACCCCTGTTGGCCCCAGCCGGGTCGGCGGGTCGTCCGTCTGTCCCAGACGCGAACCTTTCCCATCGGCCACCCCAGCACCCGCTTGAGCCTGGAGCTGCTCCGGGCCGCCTGCCAGGCACGGCCGTTTGCGGCCATGTTGGACGTGGGCTGCGGCTCCGGGATCCTGGCCATTGCCGGGGCCTTACTAGGGATACCTCGTGTGGTGGGCTGCGACGTGAGCGCTACCGCGGTGCAGGTCTCCCAGGAAAACGCCCGGTTAGTTGGAGTAGAGGCACAGGTGGATTGGATTCAGGGCTCCACTGAAGCCTTTGCTTGCCATTTTCCTCTCCTCGTGGCCAACCTGCCGCTCCCGGTGCAGTTGGCCAAGCAGCCGGAATTTGTCCGACTCCTGGCCCCACAGGGCAGTCTCCTCCTGGCCGGTTTTAAGGACACCGGCGAGACGGCAGTGGCTGCTTTTTATCTTTCCCGAGGCTGGCAGCTCCGGCACCGACTCACCTGCGAGCGGTGGGAACCGGAACTGCCCCGGGATCTGAGCTATACCTGGGTGGGGCTGCACCTGGCAGCCCCCTGAGGAGGAGATGCTGGGGCCTGCCAAACGGATTGCTCCAAAGGCTCATGAGGAGTATAGTAGAGGGCAGTAGAAAAGAACTTATGATCATTTCCGAGGAGGTGCCCCGATGCAGAAAGTCTTGTTGGTGGCCTTTCAGGGCGAAGCCATGTGCTTTGTCCATGTGCTGTTAAACGCCCTGGACATGGCCCAACGCGGGCTGACGGCCAGGATTATTATTGAGGGACTGGCAGTGAAGCTGCCGGGAGAATTAAATGAACCCGAACACCCCTTCCACGGCCTCTATGTCAAGACCAAAGAGGCAGGACTTATTGAGGGTGTCTGCAAGGCCTGTTCGGCCAAAATGGGGGCCTTGGCCGCGGTCCAGGCCCAGGGCCTGCCGCTTTTGGAAGACATGATGGGGCACCCCAGTCTGGGACGGTATCTCCAGGAGGGCTATACCATCATGACGTTCTAAAAGAAAGGAGCTTGCCAGAGGCCACTACTTTTCCCTTCTTGGCCGAGCAATGTCATCCTTAGCCGCCGGCAACTCCTGATTTGATTTGGATCACCGGGAAAGTTTCTTGGCATCCCCCAGAGTGTCGGCCATGGACCTGGGCAGGGAATGCCACGGCATCGGCGGTTATGGTGCGTTGATAACGTTCTCCTTGCATGTAATTTAAAAATAATCATCCGGCCAAGCTGTCCGGCAAAAAACCATTCCTTGCGGGGGGCTGGGTAAGCCAGCCCCTCTTCCCCGGATTTCTCCTCGCCCATTCCAGTCAAAACTCCCAGGAGGACTCGATGTTCTCTCCTTGGTATGAGCCCTCCGCTCTCTTCCTGTTTTGCCGGACTCCGGCCTGACCTGCCTTGACAAACCGGCGTGGAGGCTTTATTATTAACATAAGTTCATAACAGGAATGTCCGGCCCCTCCCCTCAGGGTGGAGAAAATACGGATCTTCCTGGAGAAAGGAGTGGGCCATGAGGCAAGGACAGAGAAGAAGTTGTGGTGGTGGCCAAGGCGGCGGCCTGGGCCGAGGTCAAGGAGGCGGTCCCGGGCAGGGCTGTCGCCAGGGTCAAGGGCAAGGCCGCGGTCCTGGTCGGGGTGCAGGTGGTGGTCAGGGGCCTGGCGCCGGCCGGGGGCCGTGTGGCTCTGGCGGCGGCACCTGTGTCTGCCCCGCCTGTGGGGCCACGGCGCCCCATACCCCCGGGGTGCCTTGTGCCACCCTAAAGTGCCCCCAATGTGGGGCCGCCATGCTGCGGCAGTGACAGACAGTGACTAGGGTCGATAGTTATGGCCGTTCTTGCAAAATTTTTTTCCCTGTGGGGCCGTGCATGCATGGGCCCTGAGGCCGGGTCGTCTTTAACGATCAATGTCACACCGTTCAGGAGGACATGAAGATGCCAAGAATGGATGGTACTGGACCAATGGGAACGGGACCCATCGGTTGGGGTATGGGACCCTGTAATGCGGGTCGCCGGGGCTTTTTCAGCCCCCGCTTTGGCCGTGGTTTTAGGGGAGCTGGCGGCGGTTGGTACCGCCCCCGCTGGGGCTGGCGGGCCTGGGCTGGCGGCCCAGGGGTAGCCCCTTATGGGGCGGGGCCGGCCACCCCGGCGGATGAGGTAAGCGCTCTGAAACAAGAAGCCGCCTATCTCCAGGAAGAATTGGCGGCCGTGCAAAAACGCCTGGCGGAACTGGAAGCCGGTTCGTAAGTTGATTGAAACGGCCCGGGAGTCTTCCCGGGCCTGGCTTGCCGCCACAGAACTTGTAACCCGGCCCCTTATCATGCCGCCAAGCAGAGAAAGTCTCCCGTTCTCCGGGAGAAGCCGACAGGACAGAAGCGGTCGGCCCACAAACGGGCCGCTGCCTGCCTCATGAGAGGTAATATCTCTTTATCATATCCTGGTTCTCTGCTTACGTCCGCAAGGGGGCTTTTAGGGCCGCCACAAAGTCGCCGATTTCCCGCACCATCTCGGGGGTTTCCCGGCAGGCGATCTTCTGGACGATGGCGCTACCCACCACCACCCCATCCACATACGGGGCCAGCTCCCGGACCTGCTCCGGCGTGGAGATGCCGAAACCCACCGCTAAGGGGCAGGAGATCAGGCGCCGCACTTCGGCCAGGGCGGTTTTGAGGTCCTCGGGCAAGCCGGCCCTGGCCCCGGTAATCCCGGTAACTGAAACATAATAAAGGAAGCCCCGCGTGAGGCTGCCGATCTTACGGATGCGGGTTGGACCGCTGGTGGGGGCGGCCAGAAAGATGGGGGCCAAACCGGCATCACAGGCAGCCCGGTGCCAATCCCGGGCCTCTTCCCCGGGCAGATCGGGAATGATAAAACCATCTACCCCGGCGGCAGCCGCGTCCCGGGCTAACCGGTCCAAACCATAAGCCAGGATCGGGTTGAAGTAGCCCATCAGGACCAACGGCACTGCGGTATCCTGCCGCAATGTCTGGACCAGCTCCAGGATTTTCGGCAGGTTGACCTCCTGCCGCAACGCCCGTTGGCAGGCCGCTTGGATGGTGGGGCCATCGGCTAAAGGGTCGGAAAACGGAATCCCCAATTCAATGAGATCGGCCCCCCGGCGGGCCATCTCCAACACCAACTCCCGGGTCGTGGCCAGACTGGGATCACCGGCCGTGACATAGGGTATGAGGGCTTTCTCTCCTCGAGCCGCTAGTTTTTTGAACATGGCGTTGATCTTTTTCATGACCGCTCCAATATCTCCGAGACCGCTTCCACGTCTTTATCACCCCGGCCTGAGAGGTTAATGATCACCAATTCGCCTGGCTTGAATTCTTGAGCGTGTTTCTGCACATATGCCACGGCATGGGCACTCTCCAGGGCCGGCAGGATACCCTCAGTTCTGGCCAGAATCTTAAAGCCCTCCAAGGCCTCTGCATCATTGATGGCCACATATTGGGCCCGTCCTGTATCCTTAAAATACGAATGTTCCGGTCCTACTCCGGGGTAGTCCAGACCCGGCGCTAAGGAATGGGCTTCCCGGATGTTGCCCCAGGGATCCTGCAGGAGGTAGCTGCAGGCCCCGTGGAGCACGCCCACCGTGCCCGCGACGAGGGTAGCCGAGTGTTTCCCCGAATCCACACCGTGGCCGGCTGCCTCCACGCCGATGAAGCGCACTGGATCTTTCAGGAAAGGGTAGAAGAGGCCCATGGCATTGCTGCCGCCGCCCACGCAGGCTACCAGGGTATCGGGCAACCGACCCTCGGCCTGCCGCATCTGGATCTTGGCCTCCCGGCCGATCACAGCTTGAAAATCCCGCACCAACCGGGGATAGGGGTGCGGCCCGGCCACCGAACCGATGACATAGTGGGTATGCCGCACATTGGTCACCCAATCCCGGATAGCCTCGTTCATGGCGTCCTTCAAGGTACAACTCCCCGATTCCACGGGAATCACCTGCGCCCCCAATAATTGCATCCTGATGACATTCAGGCGTTGCCGTCGGATGTCTTCGGTGCCCATATAAATATCGCATTCCATGCCCAACAGGGCGGCTACCGTGGCGGTGGCCACACCATGTTGTCCGGCCCCGGTCTCGGCAATGACCCGCTTCTTGCCCATGCGCCGGGCCAGCAACCCCTGGCCCAAGGTATTATTGATTTTATGGGCGCCGGTGTGATTCAGGTCCTCCCGCTTGAGATAAATTTTCGGACCGCCCAGAGCCTCGGTAAGATGGGCGGCAAAATAGAGGGGAGAAGGACGGCC
>CAZARS010000014.1:2055-10903 GCA_964487625.1 uncultured Desulfobacca sp. | reverse complement strand
ATCTTTCAAGAGGCCCTGCAACTCCTTTTGAAAATCTGGATCCCGCCGGATGCGGCTATAGGCCTCTTCCAGCTCCAGCAGGGCCGGCATCAGCGTCTCGGGCACGAAACGCCCGCCGAATCGGCCGAAATGCCCACGTTTATCAGGTAACAAAATATACCTCCAGAGATAGATCATCGCGTTTAGTTCATGGTTGGCGAGTGGCCCAATCCCCTCATGGCGAGGGCATTCTGCCAGCGTCGGGTTGGTGAGGACTTAAGCGCTTGCGGTTTGGCCCGAGCCGGGCCATCGTGGTCCCTCCGCTGCGGCGGCCCTTACGGCTTGGAAGAAGGCGCGAAGTTTTTCCGGGTCTTTTTTCCCCGGTGCCGCCTCCACCCCGCTGGCCACATCCACGGCCGCGGGCGCGGCCGCTCGGATGGCTGACGCTGCATTTTCGGGGCGCAAACCACCGGCCAAGACGATGGGACCAAATGCCGCTGCAACCCTGGCCAAGGACCAGTCAAAGCTGTGGCCCGTCCCGCCCTGTTGCCCGGCAGTGTAGCTATCCAACAGGAAGGCCCTCACGATCCCTTGGTAAGGGCGCATCAGGTCCAAAGAAGTCTGATCCTGCACTCTGATGGCTTTCAGGACATTGCGGCCCAAGGATCGGCAATACTCCGGCGGCTCCTCCCCGTGCAATTGCAGCCAATCCAGCCGGATCCGCTCGGCCACCTCCCGCACCCAGCCAGCCTCCTCGTTGACAAAGACCCCCACACTTAGGACAAAAGGGGGCAAGTGTCGTATGATGTGGCCTGCGGCCTCCGGCTCAATGGCCCTGGGACTTTTGGGGTAGAAAATGAACCCCAGGGCCGCTGCACCCAGCGCCGCAGCCAATCGGGCATCTTCCAGATTGGTGATACCACAGATTTTGACCCGAGTCATAAAATAAGCCATACAAGGTTTGAGGTTAGGAGACTAGGAGTGCGCCTTATGAGCGCCCCGGCTTTGTCTCTCCTATACAGCCCCCGGCTGTTCTCTTTTACCCATCAGAGTCGGATAAGAGGTGCTCGCCTGGTTTTCTGTTCCCTGAAGGGCCGGTCGAACCTCCGGCAAGGCTCTCGCCGCGGCCAGGGACTGCCCCCTTAATCTACTCCAAGCGATTCTTCCCCCCGCAGCTCCCGCAACTTCGCCCCTGGTTGCCCGGCTTGCACCAGGGACTCGCCGATGAGGAAGGCCTTAACCCCGGCCTTTTCCAGGCGAACCAGGTCTGCCCGGCTTTGTAATCCCGAGGCAGCCACCACCGTGACGTCCGGCGGGATTAGGGGCAAGAGATCAATGGCGCGATTCATATCCATCTCAAAAGTGCGCAGATTCCGGTGGTTAATGCCTATGAGGGTGGCACCCAGATCCAGGGCGATCTGCAGCTCCTCCCGGCTGGCCACCTCCACCAAAGCTTCCAAGCCGAGACTCTGGGTCAAAAGGAGTAACGCCCGCAAGGTCCCGGCTGGCAGGGCTGCCACGATCAAGAGGAGGGCATCGGCCCCCAGCGCCGCGCTCTCATAGACCTGGATCATCTCGATGATAAAATCCTTGCGCAAGATGGGAATGTGCAGATGAGGCCGCAGCCGCGGAATAAACTCCGGGGAGCCCTGGAAATAGTTCCGCTCCGTCAGTATGGAAATAGCCGTGGCGCCATGGGCTTGATACTCGAGAGCCAAGGCCAGGGGGTCCAGGTCCAAAGCCAGCGGCCCTTTGGACGGCGAGGCCCGCTTGATCTCTGCGATAATGGCCGGGGGCACCGCCTGATCCAGGGCTGCCTTTAGACTACGCCGCGGCGGCTGACCGGCAATCTGGATTTGCCAGGCCTGCATCGTCTCGGGAGCGAATAGCCGGGCGTTTTCTTTTAGTTTATCCGCAACGATGCGGTCCAAAAAGCTTGTCATGGCTGCGGCTCGAAAGATCTGCTTTTGGCAATGAGGGCATCCAACTTGGCCCTAGCCCGGCCGCTGGCAATTACCTCTTTGGCCAACGCGATGCCCGCGGCAAAGTCCGGTACTAGTCTGGCCCCAAGGAAGGCCGCGGCAGCATTGAGGGCCACCATATCCTGTTTCGGCCCCGGCTCCCCGGCCAACACAGCTCGGACAATGGCGGCGTTGGCAAAGACATCGCCTCCCCGGATGTCTTCCAGGGTCCCCCGCCGCAGACCGAACTGCTCCGGCGTTATGGTGTAGGATCGGATCTCTCCGCCGCTGAGTTCACACACCTTGGTTGGGCCGGTGATGCTGATTTCGTCAAAGGAACCCTCCCCATAGACCACAAAGGCGTGGGGCGTGCCCAATTCCCGGAGGACCCCGGCCAACAGGTCGGTGAGGCGCTCCTCATACACTCCCACCACCAACACATTGGCCCCAGCCGGATTGGTGAGGGGGCCCAAGATATTGAAAATGGTCCGGATGCCGATCTCCCGGCGGGGTCCGATGGCGTAGCGCATGGCCCCATGGAGCTGTGGCGCAAAGAGGAAGCCGATGCCCACTTCCCGGATACATTCTGCCACCTGCTCCGGCGTCAGGTGTAAATTTATGCCCAGCGCCTCAATGACATCGGCGGACCCGCAGCGGCTGGACACGGCCCGGTTGCCGTGTTTGGCCACCTTCAATCCGGCGCCGGCCACGACAAAGGCGGTGGTGGTGGACACGTTAAAGGTGTTGGTGGCGTCGCCGCCGGTGCCCACCGTATCGACAATGGTCTCCCGATCAATGTTAATCTCATCCCGGTCTAAGTCCACCACCGGCTCAGACACCGGAATACGGGTGGCCTTGGCCCGCATGACCCGAGCCGCTGCGGCAATCTCCGTTACGGTCTCGCCTTTCATGCGCATCGCGGTAATAAAGGCGCCGATCTGGGCATCGGTTGCCTGCCCGCTCATGATGGTCTCCATGGCCTGGGTCATCTCCGCGGCCGTAAGATCCTGCCGGTTCACGAGCTTATAAATAAATTCCTGCATATTTACTCCATCTGGAGTATTCCTTGGCAGCATACTAGTTTTCAGAAAAACCAGCTACCTTTCTGCCATTCCCAAGGCCAAGCCGTGGCCTGAGGGATAATAGCCAGGGTGTTGATCCATGCCATTGCAAGCCCAAGGGGTGCAGCGGCCCGCAGCGACCTGATTCTACTTGGAAGGGTCTGACCCCACACTTATATACATCAACCTGCGGTTCTGGCTCATCCTGACCGCCTGGGGGTTTTCGGATAAACAGCCCTGCCTGTTCTAACCCTGCCCCTTATCTCCTCCCCTGCTTGGCGTTACCTGGTCCCTCCGAATTTTGTGGAGATTATCTTCAATCTAAGGAGATTACTATCAGGAAGAAGTCGTTTAGGCAAAGGAAAAGTGCGGCGCGGGGAAAAGGCGATGACATGCCCGGGGGTTGTCTCGCCCTTGAGGTGGGATTATACTAAAGGGCAGGCAGATAAGAGAGGCAACAATTGCCGTAGCCGCCCACGGGCGACCAGAGAAGGATATTAACAAAATGGGAAAAACAGAATATGTCATTGATTGCCGAGGTTTGGCCTGCCCGGCGCCGGTATTGCGGGCCAAGGAGACGGTGGAACGGGAAGAAGTAGACAGCCTGGTCATGCTGGTGGACAATGAGGCGGCCAAGGAAAACGTCAGCCGTTTCCTGAGTAGGGCTGGCTATACGGTCTGGGTGGAGGAGCAGGAGGGCGCCATCGCGGTGGTAGGCAGCAAGTCAATGGCCCTGCCGCAGCAGCCCCCTCAGTCGCTGACCACCACGCCGGCTGCGGTGCCGGCTGAGGCCAAAATCTTGGTCATCGTGGGTACGGACCGTATGGGCCGCGGCGATGATTTTCTAGGGGGGCGCCTCCTGGTCAATTTCATTGCCACCCTGAAGGGGATGGGCCCCAATCTCTGGGCCTTGATCTTCCTTAATGCCGGGGTGAAGTTAGCTTGTACCGGCTCCGAGGTCCTCCCGGCCATCCAGGAACTGGCCCAAGCCGGGGTTCAGGTCTTGGTCTGCGGCACCTGCCTGAACCACTTCCAACTCTTGCCAGAAAAGCAGGTGGGCGAGACCACCAATATGCTGGACATCGTTACCCACATGCAGTTGGCCGATAAAGTGATCTCCCTGACCTGAGGTACAAGCCCAGCAGTGTTGTGGTGCCCAGGCGGCCCGGCAGGCAAGGCGTTGCCGGGTCTGCCCACAGCTCAACGCACAAAAGCAAAACGCCAAAAGTTGACGCCAGCTCGTTTATCTCTCAGCCTTCGTTAAAGGATATCTTTGTATGCATTTTCGCCAACATATGGCAAGGCCAGGCCTTGCTCTGGCCAAGGCGCAGTGGACTGAATTGTTGCCAGAGGCTCCTCTAGCTTGGCAGCTGCCCAGCGAATACCGATTCCAGGATTATGAACGGTGGTTCCGGCACTTTACCGAAAAGTTCCGGCAGGGTTCCGATTTTGATGTAGGCAATGTGGACATCAAGATCAATCATTCCCTGCGGGTGCTGGCCTTGGCCCAGCGCTTGACTGCGACGCTGGCCCTGCCGCCCCAATTGCAGGAGTTGGCTCACTTGGCAGCCCTGTTCCACGATGTGGGCCGCTTTCCCCAGTATGCCCGCTATCAGACGTTCCATGATCAGCGGTCCGTCAACCATGCCCTGCAGGGGGTCATTACCCTGAAAGAACACCAGGTCTTGGCCGGGTTGCCGACCGCCGCCCAGAAGCTGGTGCTGGCCGCAGTGGGCCTGCATAATCGCCGGGCTTTGCCGGTCACCCTAGCTCCCTTGGCCCGCCTCCTGACCTGGGTGGTGCGCGACGCCGACAAATTGGACATCTTTGCCGTCATGTTGGCCCACTTCCATCCTTCGGCCCCACCCAATAAAGTCGTTAATCTGGGGCTGCAGTTGCACCCTTCCCACTACACTCCGGCCATCCTGGCCGCGGTGCAACAGCGCCAGCTGGTCAATTATCAGGATATGGTCTGGGTCAACGATTTCAAGTTGCTGCTCTGCAGCTGGCTCTATGATCTGAATTTTCCTGCCAGCAAAAAGATCGTGGCAGAGCGCGGCTATCTGGCGAAACTATTTGCCTACCTACCCCCAGAGCCTGAATTTACCAAGTTGCACCAGCAATTAGCAGCAGATTTGCACCAAAGCGCCTCCAGCTGAGCAGCCGTGGGCAGTTCTGGTGATATAAAGGAGCCTTCCCCGACAACTCTCCCCCATCCTGGGCTAGCAATTCCATATAGAGCCGCCCACAGCGGTGCAGGGGGACGTATCGCATTCAAGGAACGGCTTGCCTATTTCGAGGGTCTCGTCCGCACCCATTCACTCTCACAGAACCAGGCATACGTCCGTGCCAATCCTTGTCGGAGGGGTGTCTTGGCCCGCCAGCCAAGATTATGCAAGCGATCGACATCCAACAATTTCTGAGGCGTCCCATCCGGGAAGCTAGGGTCATAGACTAAACGGCCCTTGTACCCCACGGTTTCGGCCACTAAGACTGCGAGCTCGGCAATGCTAATATCCTCACCTACGCCTATGTTAATGATCTCCGATTCCTCATAGTGTTCCATTAAAAAGATACAGGCCTCGGCCAAGTCGTCCACATACAGAAATTCCCGCCGGGGAGTACCTGTCCCCCAGATCGTCACCACAGGGGCGCCCTGCACTTTTGCCAGATGAATGCGGTGCATCAGGCCCGGAATAACATGGGAGTGTTGCAGATCAAAATTATCACCGGGACCATACAGGTTAGTTGGCATCACGCTAATAAAGCGGCAGCCATATTGGCGGCAATAAGCTTGGCACATTTTGATTCCCGCAATCTTGGCCACTGCATAGGGTTCGTTGGTAGGCTCCAATTTGCCATCCAGCAGATACTCCTCCCGCATGGGTTGGGGACAAAATTTGGGATAAATACAGGAACTACCGAGGAACAAGAGTTTTTTTGCCCCATACCGATAAGCCTGATGAATAATATTGGTTTGGATCATCAGGTTATCATAAATAAATTCCGCCGGATAAGTGTTATTGGCCAGAATGCCTCCAACCTTGGCCGCAGCCAGAAAAACGTATTCTGGCTGCTCCTGAGCAAAAAAGTCGATAACTGCCGCCTGGTTTCTCAGATCTAATTCCTGCCGGGAATACAGAAGCAGATTTGTATAGCCGGCGGCCTGCAGGGCTCGTACTAAGGCGCTGCCCACTAAACCGCGATGCCCAGCTACATAAATTTTTGCTGTTTTTTCCATGCAATTACTGTTTACCACCTTGCGCTGGCGAAAGGTGCAAGCCATTTTCCGCCGCCAATTGTTGGACGATATCCCGGCAGCGCCGCATTTCCAGCAAATCCTGCAAATCGGCCTCCACCATTATCCGCACCAACTCCTGAAAACTCACTTTAGGTTGCCATCCTAATTGGCGCCGCGCCTTGGAGGCATCTCCCAACAAAAATTCCACTTCCGTGGGCCTAAAGTACCGGGGATCGATTTCCACATAATCCCGCCAATCCAAGTCCAGATAGCCGAAGGCCTCTTCCAGAAACTCTCTGACGGAATGGGACTCACCGGTAGCGATGACATAATCCTCCGGTTCTTCTTGTTGCAGCATCAGCCACATGGCCTCGACATATTCTGGCGCATAGCCCCAATCCCGGCGGGCCTCCAGATTACCCAAATAGAGTTTCTGTTGCAACCCGAGTTTAATCCTGGCCACGGCCCGGGTGATCTTCCGGGTGACGAAGGTCTCCCCTCGGCGGGGAGACTCATGGTTGAAGAGGATGCCGTTGACGGCAAACATGCCATAGGCATCCCGGTAATTGCGGACCAGCCAATATGAATAAAGCTTGGCCGCTGCGTACGGGCTGCGGGGACGCATGGGCGTTGCTTCATTCTGCGGGGCAGGGGCATCCCCGAAAAGCTCGCTGGATGATGCCTGATAAAATTTTGTCTTTATACCGCTGCGGCGCACTGCCTCCAAAAGCCGCACCGTTCCCAAGCCAGTAACATCGCCGGTATACTCCGGCATGTCAAAACTCACCCGCACATGGCTCTGGGCCCCCAGATGATAGACCTCCATTGGCCTTATATTATAAATTAATTCTGTCAGTTGGCCGGCATCGGTTAAATCCCCATAATGGAGAAACAACCTTGTCTCCGGCTCGTGGGGGTCTCGATAAAGATGCTCCAGCCGCCCAGTATTAAAGGTGCTGGCCCGCCGGATCAGACCATGGACTTTGTAGCCTTTGGCCAGCAGCAACTCGGCCAAATAGCTTCCATCTTGACCAGTAATCCCCGTAACGAGAGCCACCTTGGGTAATCCCATTATATTGCCCTTTTACATACGGTTTATCAATCTGTGCTGATCAGAAGCACCCGGAGCTGAGGGGCGGTGTGGCCGCCGTCGCGCCCAGCGTCGTCGCCTTGCTCAGCCTTCTTGAGGGAACCGACCTGCCGCTTTGGGAGGAAAGCCAAACTTCTATGGCCGGCAATTATCCCCTCGCTGCAGGCAATTCCTGTAATAATTCGGCATATTGCCGGAGCACGCTCATTTTTTCACAATGCTGGAGAAAATACGCTCGCCCGGCCTCTCCCGCCGCTCGACGCAGGTTGGGATTTTCATAATAAGCACGGATCGCCTCTGCCAAGGCTTGACCATCCGCCGGCGGCACGACTAAGCCACAGCAGGCTTGTCTGATTAACTGGGCAGTATCACAATCCTCATCCACCGCCGCCACCACCGGCCGGGCCGCCGCCATATACGCCAGCACCTTGCTGGGCACTGAAGTCCGGCCCCGCCCCGGCGCCAGGGTAACTACAGAGACATCGGCCGTGGCCTGCACTTCCGGCAGATACTCCCGAGGCTGAAAAGGCAGAAATAGGATATTGGTCAATCCGCGGGAACGGGCCTGCTGCAGCACCTGTTCCTTGCCGTAGCCATCCCCCACCATGAGGAAGATAATATCTGTATGGTCCCGCAACTGCTGGGCGGCCGCCGCCACAACCTCCGCCCCCGAAACCAAGCCGATGGTGCCGGCATAGAGCACGATGAATTTTTCCGCCGGGATCCCCTGACGGCGCCGCCAGGCATTATCACGAGAGCCCGGCGTGATCTCATGCGCATCCAGCCAAACCGGAATCACCGCGATTTTTGCCGCCGGCACCCCTTTCCGGCCTATCAGGGTCCGCCGGAAACCTTCGGACAGCACCACAATCCTATCCGCATAACGATAGCTCATGGCTTCGAGCTTCTGGGCCCAGGCTATGAGACCGGGATGGGTGAGCTGGCCCAACTCCACCGCAATATCAGGATACAGATCATAGATCACGGCCACACACCGCGCCCGCCACACCCGGGCCAGCAGCGCTGCAGTCAAGGGGCCGAGGAGGGGATAGCCATCAAAGGACATGACCACATCCGGCCGCTCCAGATAGCCGAGAGTCAGCAAGGCCCCGGCGCATTGGCTGGCCATGACCAGGCTCCGCACCGGCAGGGCCCCGCTGGGATGCACCACATGGGCGGTCCGCACCAGGCGGTAGCCGTTTTCTTGGGTGATGTCCAGCAGCCTCTGGCGATACCCCGGGAACAGCCGCCCATACGGATGATGCGGATACCCGGCCACCACCGTCACCTCATGCCCCGTGCGGGCCAGCTCCGCCGCCAACTCCTGCCCCAAAACCGCCGTCCCCGGCGCCTCCGGCGGAAAGCGTTTGACTAATATCAGGACTTTCAAGATGGGATAATAAGGCTACGATTCGGCAGGGAAGCGTTGGATGAAATAAGGCCCCAAGACCAAAACATCCATGCGGGTCCGCAAAAAACAATCCAAAGCTTCTTCCGGCCGACAGACAATGGGTTC
>CAZARS010000014.1:0-2033 GCA_964487625.1 uncultured Desulfobacca sp. | reverse complement strand
TTTTCATTGAATGAGGTATTTAACACAACGGGCACCCCGGTAAGCCGGGCAAACTCCTGGATGAGTTTATAATACAGGGGATTTTCCTCCCGGCTTACGGTCTGCAATCTGCCGGTGCCATCTACATGGGTAACCGCCGGAAGCAGAGGGCGTTTGTCTTCTTTAATGGGATAAACTTTAATCATAAAGGGATCAGGATAATCCTTGGCAAAATATTCCCCCGTGGCTTCTGCCAAGATCGAGGAGCAAAGGGCCGGAAAGGCTCCCGGCGTTTGATCCGAGCGGAGGGTTCATACCGAAGATAAGCATAAGACTCCTATACCCTTGACATGACCTCCCGATAAAATGCCAGACTCTGCTCGGCCACCGCCTCCCAGGTGAAATACTTCTGGGCCACAGCCAAGGCCTGGCGACCGCATTGCTGCCGCAGGGCCGCATCACTTAGGAGCTGCCGCAGGGCCGCCACCAGGGCTTCCTTAGTGGGCGGGATCTCCAAGCCGGCACCCTCCTGCGCCACCTCCGGAACATAACAGGTTTGGGTGATAATAAGCGGCCGGCCGCAGCCCAAGGCCTCAGAGACTGCCATAGGGAACCCTTCGGAATATGACGGCAAGACAAAGAGATCGGTATGGGCGAGAAGCGCCGCCTTGACCTCGCCGGTGACCAGCCCAGGGAAGAATACTCTATCAACCAAGCCCAAATCTGCTGTCAGTCTTTCCAAAACCTGGAGATACCCGCCTTCGTCTGGTCCGGCCACCACTAAATGCCAGGCAGGGAACTCTTCTTTAATCTCCCCGAAGGCCGGGAGCAACAGGTCCAGCCCCTTTTTCGGATGCAGCCGGCTGAGAGACAAAATGAAAGGCTGGTCAATCAGCTCCGGCCGGATTTTTTTTAACAGGCTGCGCTCTGGTAACCGGCCAGAATCCGACAGATCTACTCCCCAGGGAATACGGCGACAGGGGGTGTTGATGTGCCGATGGCTTAACTCCGCAGCCTCCGACAGATTGCAGACCACAATCCCCGCCGCATGTTGGAGGATACGCCCTTCAATCAGGCGGAAATAAATGGTTTTTTTCCACCTTTTATAATTGATGGCCCATGGCTCAAAGGTCCCATGGGTGTAACAGATATAAGGCGTGCCAGTCCGCCGGGCAGCCGCCGCGGCCAAGCGGCCCGGATCCGCCCAGTTGGCGTGAAGCAAGATAAGGTCAAATTCCCCTGGCTTAAGCTGCCGCAGGGCCTTGGCCAGCGCCGGGCTGAAAAAGAGGGAAAAAGGCTTTTGCCGGCGCCCGAACCACCAGCGGGGAAAATATGTCACCGGAATGCCGTCAACCAGCACCGGCCGGTCGCTGACCTGAGAAAAATCCTCCAAGCCATTGGCCGCGGTTGTATATACAATCACCTCGCAGCCTTTTTGACTGACCGCTTTATTACGAAGATGAATACTCTGCACCGGCCCCCCATACACCATTGCCGGCTGATAATAAGAACTGACAACGAGGATTTTCATAACCGCTTTTCCCTGAATTTTCTGGAGTCCTGAGGGGCCAAGGCTGCGTCTATGGCCTTAAAGAGGTTTGCGTCAAAGACCTCCGGGGTCCAATGGGCGATGAGCCGCTGCGAGGCGGCGCCCATGGCCCGGAGGTCCACTTCTCCGGAACTCATTTTCTGCATGAGCCTGGCCAAACCCGCCACATCATAAGGGTCAAAGGTAAAGCCGTTGACCCCCTCCTGCACCAGATCCCGGGCGCAGCCGCAGGCCCGGCTCACCAGGATTGTAAGCAAACACTACAGCCCACTGATAACATTAACCTAAGATATTTCAGCATATTATTTATTAGTAATCGTTCAGGCCGCCTCTATGAGTAATGATGCCACAGGCAGAAGAGAGGGGGCGAGTTGACCAGTCCGATGAGCTTGGATAGCCGCAACGACATACTCGACGATATTCCGATCCTGCTGTCGCAGGGTGGCAACGGTGGTCAGGATTCTTTCCGTAAATCGGGAGCCGTTGCCGCTCTGGTTGCCAAAGC
>CAZARS010000013.1:28983-38468 GCA_964487625.1 uncultured Desulfobacca sp. | reverse complement strand
CTGGTCGCTTTCTGGCTTCCGGCGCGGCACGGCGCAGGAGTTCCGGCTCATTCAGGTCTGAATGCCAAGTTTCGGTAAGATCCACGCATTCAAGGCGACATAGAGGCCAACTAAGATTAAGATATATACTAAGGTGGTCATAAATTTACCTTTCGCAATTATCGGCGGTCACGGGCGAGACCGCCATAACTCAGGGATTGTTCTTGGCCTTGGGGAGGGAGCTTCCCGAGACCCCTGAAATCATGGCCGGTTTTGCTTTGTACTGCGCTGCGGCTTTCTGGCGGGCAGAGGCTGCACTATTCTGTTTGCTCCAGCGCCGCAGCCATTGGTAGATGGTCTCTTTATAGAGGAAACTAATAAGGGCGGCTAAGAAAAAAAGGCCCAAGAGGACGGAAAAAGTAATAAAACGGCCTTTGTAAACATTCGCTCCCTGCAAGGTCAACAGGAAGGTGCCGGGCATGCGCCCCACCATGGTAATGATTAGGAAAACCCGCAAAGGCATCTTGCTGAGCCCCAGGATAAAGGAGAGATAGTCCTTGGGAAAGCCAGGAATGAGGAACAACAGAAAGGCGATTAACGTGCCTTGGCGTTCTACTATGAAATCGAACTTTTCCAGGGTTTCCTTGGCTACAATCTTTTCGACAAAATGAATTTCCAGCCAGCGGCCCAAGAGGAAAGCCAGGGTTGAGCCGATGGTCAGACCCACGGTCGACAGGAGGAAGCCATAAGGGATGCCGAAAAGATACCCGCCCAAAAAGCCGGTGGCCTCGCCGGGAATGGGGGCAACCACGACCTGGATGGCCTGAATGGCGACAAAAACCAAGGGCGCCCAGGCGCCGTAGGAGAGTATCCAGGCCCGGACTTTCTCCTTGCTGGTGAGGAACTTGGACCAATCATCGATCCAGGGGCCAAGATAGCTCCAGAAGAGGGCCAAGAGCAGGGCAACAACCACGACCAACACGCTTGCGGTCGCCAAGACCAGGAGCCATCTCCCCTTCTTGGGCGGCGGCGCTCCGGCTGACTTGGAGGACGGCAGAGACACGTTCTATGTTCCTTTCAGGTGATGGCCCCCTCACCAGGAGGCTGGCTGCCAAAGGCGGCCTTGAAATGTTTGTCGAGTCGCAAAAGTCTTTTTAATGTGCTGCAGAACGCCGGCTTTGTCAAGACACCAAACAGGAGCTACCAGTTCTTGGGGATGGGGGTCCCCGGTGAGGCGATGGATCACCAGCTGGGATGGCAAGAGCTCCAGGAAGGCCACCACAATATCAGTATAGGCCTCCTGGCTGAGGGGCGTGTAGGCGCCGCTCTGATATAACTGCGCCAGGCGGGTGCCTTGAATAACGTATAAAAGATGAATCTTGACCCCGGCCAGGGGAAGAGCGGCCAGCAAACGGGCCGTGGCCAGCATATCCTCCCGCTCCTCTCCGGGCAAGCCCAAGATCACATGGGCAACGACTGGGAGTCCGTAGGCCTGTGTGCTTTCAACGGCCTTGACAAAACAGGCCACATCATGGCCCCGGTTCAGCAGGCGCAACGTCCGGTCATGGGCCGATTGCAGGCCTAACTCCAGCCAGATTAAATAGTTGGCTGTATAGGTTTGGAGGAGCTCCAGAACCTCCGGTTCGAGACAATCAGGGCGGGTGCCTATGCTCAGGCCCACCACCTGAGGAGAGGCCAAGGCCGTATCATAGAGCTGGCGCAGATGTGCCACCGGGGCATACGTATTGGAAAAACTCTGAAAATAAGCGATGAATTTTTTTGCCTGATATCGTTTGGCCAAGCGGGCAATACCGTCTTCCAACTGCTGTCTCAGACTGAAGCCTTGGGCCGCGGCGCCGGTCCCGGAGCCACGGGCGTTGCAGTACAGGCAACCCCCGTAACCCACCCGGCCATCCCGATTGGGGCAGGTCAGACCGGCGTCTAAGGTGATTTTCTGTACCCGCTCGCCGAAGAGATCTCGGAGATAAGAGTTCAGACTATAATAGGGGGCCTCAGGCGATAGGGCCGGGCTCATGGGCGCATATCCCCCCAGAGGTATTGAACCAAGCTGACAGCAGCCACTGTGGCCGTTTCGACCCTAAGACGCCGGGGCCCCAAGCCCATGGGGTGAAACCCGGCTGTTTGGGCCGCGGCCACTTCTTCCTTGGTAAAACCTCCTTCCGGGCCGATCAAAAGGCGGACTGACTGGGGTTGACGGACCGGGATCAGAGACGACCGGCCCTCCCCATGGCGCAGGTCTTCCCAACACAAAAGCTTGAAGTCCTCGACTCCCTCCAGGACTGCTGAAAAAGCAACGGGCGGCGAGATGGTAGGCAGGTAGGCCCGTTCCGACGACTTCAGGGCGTCCTGAGCTAAGCGTTGCCACCGCGCCAATTTCTGGGGCTGCCAGGTTTCTGGCCGGGCCAAGGAGCGATGGGCATAAAAAGGGACCAACTGTTTGACGCCCATCTCGGTTAACTGGCGCACCAGGAGATCAAAGGCATCGGCTCGCACCAGGGCCAGACCCACGGTCAGGTGCAGGGGCGACTCGCCGTGGACCGGGAGGTCGTCAACGATTTGCAGAAGGGCCCCTTGGGCCGTCAGTCGACTGATCAGGGCGGTAACAATTCTGCCGCAGCCATCCACCACTTCCACTTCATCACCTTTCACCAGGCGCAGGACCCGGATGAGGTGATGTGTTTCGGCCAGGCTTAAGGAAATCATACCTCCCTGAAACTGCTCGGGGCTGGCATAAACCCGGCGTCGGGAACGGGATGCTTGAGGTGATGGAGCAGGCCCGGTGAGCGGCGGCATGGCTGCCTTAGCGTTGCAACAGCAGCATGGTCCAGGTTTCTTGATGCTGCGTCTGCCGGGGGGTGAGACCCTGCCGTTGGAAAATGTCCTGCAACGCCTCCAGATCGCCCTGCAGGAAGCCGGAGATGATGAGATGGCCTCCGGGCAGGAGGCGACCGGCCAGGGACTCCGCCAACCCCCGCAGATCAGCCGCCGTCAGGTTGGCCAGGATGAGATCGAACTGCTGCCGGAGCGACGTCAGGGGAACGTCCTCGACGCGGACCCGATCCTGTAAGCGGTTCAGCATGATGTTCTGCCGAGCCGCGGCCACAGCCTCGGGATCGATATCAATGGCCAGGACGGTGGCTCCCAACCGGGCGGCAGCCAATCCCAGGATGCCAGTGCCGGTGCCCACATCCAGGACCAGAGGCGTGGCTTCGGGAAGCCATTCCTGGGCAAGCTCTTCCAGAGCCCGCAGGCACAGCCAAGTGCTGGGGTGCCGACCGGTCCCAAAAGCCATGCCAGGATAAATGGTTAACACCAATTCCCCGGACTGGGGGGTATAATCCTCCCAGGGCGGCTTCACCACGAAACGGTCCGTCAGCCGTTTGGCTTTAAAATGCACCTGCCAGGCCTTTTCCCAATCTTCCTCGGCCAGAAGGCGCTGTTGAACTTCCCCGACGCGATAACCCAACCTGACCAAGTTATCGAGATAATCTAATAATTCCCGGCGCTGGGCCTGGGACCATTCCTCGGCCAGGACATAGGCCCGCAAAGCAGCCATGGCCTGACCTTGGGAGGCTTCGGCGTCTTCCAGCACCACGCCCCGGCCACTCCAGGCTGTTAAGAAAATCCCGGCTTCTTCCTGCAGCGTCGCGGGTAAAGTCAGACTTATTTCCAACCATTGCCGTCTGCTCATAGGTTACCTACTTATCGTTAACGAGTCGTTATATATTTAATATTTTCTGATGATGGCGTATTCCCTGACCAGCTTTGGGTCAATGATTCGAGGGCTTGGCCCCTATCCGAGGCCGGTGGGGGAGGTGGAGTGCGCCTCGTTTGAGGCCAGCGTTGGCACTGAAGCCAGCCTTGTCCCTATCTTAACCTTATTTATACAAATTTTCGGTCAAAGGCGCAATGCTCACTCCTATTTTTATCTCAAGCCGGAGGCGTTGGGGTTCAGGGGGTGGAATGAGCCGCCACCCGAGGGCAGCAGTCTTAATGAGACCGACATTAATTATTGTGATACGGGGGGAGGCATTTGGCTGAGTTGACGGCGTGTGGCGACGGGATCCGGCGTTTGCCCCAGCGGAAGACCGCCGGGCTGCGGCAGTTAGCGTTTCCGATTGGGGGGTGCCTTCTGGACTTTAGGGTGGGGCTCAAGGGTGAGGGCTGGATTTGTGGGGATGGCGGCTTTGGTCAAGGCTTCGGCCACGGCTTTCAGGTATTCTTCGGAAAAACCATAAAACTCGCCCCGCAGCACCACGGCCTGGCGGAGGATGCTCTCGGCCCTGTCTAACTGGGGATCCTTTAATACAAAAGCAGTGTTGCGGCGCAAAAGAGTTTCGGGCGTGGTAAGCTGATAATAGATATTGGGAAAGTTGTAAACTATGGCGATAAGGCCGCTCTGGTCCAGAATCGTAGCCGGGTTGAAAGCCGGCGTGGCCGGATCTATTTTGGTCATCAGCTCGCCTCGGATAAAAAGATTGGAGCCGCTCCGGCGGCAATCGGCCAACTTGGTTTCCATCTCTGACAGCAGCCGCTCTTTTTGGGCCTGCTTGAGGTTTCTGAAGTTTAAAAAAGTCCCGGCGGTCCAATAGTAGCTATTGACCACAACGGCATCGGGGGCGGCTCGGGGAGCCGCCAAAACGGGGCTTGCCCCGAGCAGCAGGATACAGGCCAACGTGAGCCTCACGAAATAGAACTTCAACGGCAGCCAATGCCGCCAGAGGTGCCCGTTCATCGATGCCCCTTCTCGGTGTCCATGGCACGGCCGGACGGCCCCAGACTTGCCGCCCACCGGAGATCATGGTAATCTGAGTAAAAAGGCCAATAGGCCCACCCAAGCCCTGGCGGGTAAGCGTCGGCAGGGCGCGTCGCCGGGATGGTTTTTCCCTCATGGGTGTCCGGCAGGCTTCTGGCAAAGCTTGAAAATGGACGCTAAAAGCCAAAAAAGCCTTCCACCAAGGGCTTTTTTTCTCTTGTCATCCTGAGCGCAGCGAAAGATCTGAGATTCTGCGGTCGCTACCCTCCCCCAAAATGACACAATGAGACGGATTGAAGAGATACGAAGGCGCCATTAAATTTATGCCAAGTCGTTGCCGGACAGGAATATTTTATACTATACAATAATTTGGAGGAGGCTGCCAGTCGTGGTCAGGGAGTCTGTCCACTACACGAGACGGCAAATGCCCAGGATGGGCAAAGGAGGGCTGCGGCTTGCCTGAATTGCCGGAGGTGGAGGTTATTCGCCGGGGTTTGGCGAAAAAACTGGTGGGAGAGACGTTTATAAGTCTGCACCGCAATGACAAACAACTTCGCCGACAATCGGACTTGGCGACCTTAAATGGCTTAATCGGCCGCACGGTTAGTCGTCTGACCCGGCGGGGCAAGTATCTCCTGCTGCACCTGGATGATGGCCAGACCCTTCTGGTCCATCTGGGGATGACCGGCCGCTTGTTCTTCCTCCCAGAGGGGTGCCCGGTGCCGCCCCATGCACATCTGCTGCTCCGGTGCTCCGGCGGCGGCCGTTTGGTCTATCAGGATATCCGTCGTTTCGGCCAAGTGGTCCTCTACCCGACGGGCATGGCGCCACCGGAGTTGACAAAGGTGGGGCTGGAGCCCTGGTCCCGGCGGTTGACGCCAACGTGGCTGGCCCAGAAAAGTGCGGGTCTGCTCCGCCCCATCAAAAATTTCCTCTTGGATGGCCGTATCATTGCCGGTATCGGCAACATTTATGCTTGCGAGATTCTCTTTGCGGTGGGGCTGCATCCCGCTACGCCAGTGAAAGAGATCAACCTGGAGACCTGGGCGGCCATCATCCGGGCCTGCCGGCATATCCTTACCCAGGCCATCCGGGCGGGAGGGACGACCATCGCCACCTTTGCCGATTGTGAGGGACAGGCTGGTCTTTTTACCGTGCAGTTGCAGGTCTATGGGAGAGCCGGTGCACCTTGCCTGGTCTGCGGTGCCACTATCCAACGGCTGGTCCAAGCCGGCCGCAGCACCTTTTGGTGCCCTACCTGTCAAGCCGGCCCCCAGCCGGCCATCCCCAAGGTTACCGCTTACCGTCAACAGAAAGGATAAAACCATGAGTCGGCGATACTGCGGTCGAGTGCTTGCCAACCTGTTGGTTGCGGTCTTGCTCCTGGGCGCTGCGAGCCCTGGATGGGCCGTCAAGCTGGTGAGAGGTCAGACCATCTACATTCCCAGCTATACCAACATCATCAGCGGTAGCCAACGCATTGTCCTGCGGGCCAATCTCCTGATTCATAACACTGATCCGGAACGGCCGCTGGAGGTAGTCCGGGTTGATCATTATGATACCAATGGCCAGTTGGTGGAACACTATCTCACGCAACCCCTGAAACTTCCGCCCCTGGGCGCTGCCCGGATTATCGTGAAAGCCCCCAAGCCGGGTGATGAAGGAGCGGGAGCCAATTTCATTGTGCAGTGGCACAGTGCCGAAAAAATCACCGAGCCGTTGGTGGAGTGCATTATGTTGGGCGCAGCCGGTACCCACAGTTATTCCTTTTCTTCCTTGGGTCGGATTATTCAGGAACAGAGCGACTAACAGGACGCCGCCAGTAGTTCAGGCAGAGCGCCGCCGGCTAAGGGGTGGCAAGGCCAAGGAGCCGAGCTTTGGCCAGGAGTTCGGGGCGATATTCAAAATGCATGGTGTCATAATGATACCATTTGCCTCCCCAGATGAAGCCTTCGGCCTCAAAGGCTTGAATGATCTCCAGGGGATAAGACTGTTGGAGGCCCCGGAGTTCCAGGGGGGCCAAGATCTTGCCCCAACGCCAGTAAGTGCCCCGGTGTAGATCAATGGCAATCCCCCAGGCGTGGGCGCTGAGGCGGTCGGTGCCCGCAATGCGGCGGTAGTTATAGGTCCCCTGGAGGGGTAGAACATAAGCCCTTAAGGAGGGTTTATTGGCCAAAAGCCAGCTCAGACGCTCCCCGACCTTGGCCAAAGCGGCCGCAGCCCCGTTTTTCCCCTGAAACCGCACCGTTGTCCCACAAAAGGGAACTGCCACCAGGTTGGCCTGTACCTCACCGGGCGTAGCTCCATAAACGGCCTCGAAAAAAGCAGCAACCCGGCATCGCCCCGGATCCGCCTGGGGCTGGGGCAGCTGGATTGGTTTGCCCGGCACATAGGGTTGGGCCAACATATCTTCCAGATCAGGCTGGGCCAAACGCTCCTCTGGGGTCTTGCTTTTCTGATCATCATAGAGGATCAAGTGGCCATTGACCATGAGGAGGGAGAATTGGTCAGGTCGATTCACAACCACTTTTCTGATGAACTGGCCATAAGCTGCGGCCAAAGCAACTAGATCCTGGCGAACCTTCTCCTGCTGTTGGAGTGAGGCGGGAAGTTGCGCCAGGAGCTGGCTCGCCGCCGACGGTAAGGCCAGCCTTCCATCTTGCCCCCAACTGGCAGGAGTTATCCCTAACACCAGCCAGCAGACCAAGAGGACTTGGCAGCACAGTTGCCACATAAGATTGCACTCGCTTTAGAGATAAAGATTTTAAGGGCTGGTCTGAGAGCGGTAGTTCTGCCCCGGGCCGACAAGTCGAAGGGGTGGAGCAAAGACCCACCCCTAATAGAGACCTATCGGTGGTACTGACCGCTTCATGGCCTGAGCAGATCAGTTGGTGGCCAAGACGTTGATCAGCGTGGAGATGATGTGCTCGGCTTCGCCGATATACGTGCCCATATTGGCCCGATGGTTGGCCAAAATGCCATCTTTGGCGGCATTGGTAATGATCCAGGGATGCAGATGTGACGCAGTATGCAAGGCGTGAATGGCGTCATCCACCAGTTTGGAGGAGTTTTTCTTGGCCAACTGATCGGCAAAATCTTCTTTGACCCCCTCCAGAATTTCCGCCATGGCCAGGGCCACCCCCTGGGCAAAATAGAAATAGTCATCACAGACAAACCAGGATACCGGGGTGCCATCCGCTTCGGTATCTTTAATGAGGTTGTGGAAGGCGCTTCCCAAAACGTCACGGAAATGGTTCATGAGGGCGATAAGGTTGTCCACCCGGGTGTAGAAACGGCTGCGATTATGGCGCAAATCATCAATGTATTGTTCCAGGTTGGCCATGGCCTCCTTGTATTTGCCGGAGGCGGAGGGGAACCAATATTTTTCGGGGCTGACCATGAAGAAGTTCATGGCATTATTGAGATAGGGATTCTGGGCCTCGGTTAGAGCGAAGCGGCTCATGTTTTCGTTGAGGACCACCACAGTACGCCGAGCCACCTCTAAGACGCCCAATTGCAAATTGTTGACGTCATCGGTGAGGCCAAGTTTGCCGAAGAGGATGGAATTGGGTCGCCAGCCGAAGAAACGGCCGTTAACCTGATCATCCATAATCTTAATGAGGGAGCGGGTAAAGGCCTCTCCCTTCACCGGCTTGGGCTTGGCAGCCAATTTTTCCGCCGCAGGCGGTATGGGCGGTGGTGGCGGCAAAGGCGCCGGAGGTGCCTCGGATTTAGCCACTGGGGGGCTGCCACCGGGCGCAGAAGAGGGCGCGGCCGGAGCAGGAGGAGGCGGAGCGGCCAGGCCAGGCTCACTCTCTCGGGATGGTGGCGGCGGCGCTGGGAAGGTGGGTGGGGTTGCGGTGTCCAGTTTCAGGATGCCTGCCAGGGGCTTTGCCTCGGGCTTAGGGCTTTTTTCTTCCAGAGCCGTCGGTGGAGTAGTTAACTCAAGGCCGGCTGGCTTACGGACAAGAAACAGATAGACGATGAAAACCAGGATAAGGCCGAAAATAATGAGGAAACGGTACCGCAGCCAACCCGGCTGAGTCGGTTTTTCCGGAGCCAGAGCCGGTGGGGTGGTCTGTTGCGGCTGTTCATCGGGCGTCAGTGACATAGATCCGTCCTTTGTGAATCTCTGCCAACGATCCTGCTGGGCAGGCCCGCCGGCTAAAAGATATCGGCGGTAAAAACATAAATTTCGGTGTTGGGGTCTTGCCAAGCCGTGGGCGGCAAATGGGCCTTCAAACAGGTCTGCTGCAGGAAGGTGTCCCGATCCCAATGGTGTTCGGTGGCCACCTGCGGCAGGAGCAACCCATGACGCTGGCCCCGGCGGATATAGAGTCCGTCGCGCCCCACCTGGATCTCTGCAACGTTATGGAGGCGCCGTAAAGGAGACAACACCGATATTTCTATATCAATATCCTGAAATTCCGCCGCGGTCAAGGGAGGGAAACGGGGATCATGGAAGGCGGCGGCGAAGGCCATTTCCTGCACGGTCTGCGCCAAGGGTTTGATGGCCTCGATATAACCGATGCAGCCCCGGAGCCTGCCCCGATGGTGCAAGGTGACGAACGCCCCGCGGGGTTCCTGCAACACCCCGGAGACTTGAGGCAAGGGCGGGGGCGCCTGCCCCTGTAAACCGGCGGCAATACTCTGCCGGGCAATGTCATGTAATAGCTTTTTCTCCGCGGCACTTAATTCCATGCTCAGCTCCTCAGACGCCAGCGCTGCC
>CAZARS010000013.1:18668-28952 GCA_964487625.1 uncultured Desulfobacca sp. | reverse complement strand
AGCACCAGGGTCAGAAGGAGAATCTTGTGCGGAGCCACACGGGGCGGCAGCAAAGGGAGGCCTCCAGTTTGATACGGACTTGCTCTCTGGGCAAGAGAGCGTTTTTAGCTTCCTAATAAGTAGTTATATTGCCAAATAAAATTGTTAATGTCAATGGGAAAAGCGGCCTTGGAGAATACTCCTCGGGCAGGGGCTTGGCCTCTGATGGCAATACGGCCAGGATATGTCTTGCTATGGTGCCTCATGTGGTTGCACGCCTGCCAACCGAGGGGCAAGCGGCTCCTACTGGTGAACTGACAAGAGCAAGGGGCAATAGGCCTCGGCTGATTATAATAAGATGGACAAGCTACTGGCCTCGCCGTGCGGACGAACAGCCGTCGGGTAGCGAAGTTACAGGGGATTAAGTTGCAGAACGGTTCTGGGGTAAGGAGGGGACGAAAAGCGGAGGTGACGCCGGAGGGTTGACGGCGGCGGAGGCGCCCCCGTCAACCCAGTTAGTTCGGTTTAGCCGATTTTTACCACATTCTGAGCCTGCAGTCCCTTTTGACCCTGGACTACCTCAAACTCCACCTCGTCATTTTCAGACAAAGACCGGAAGCCTTTGCTCTGAATGGAGCTGTGGTGGACGAAGACGTCGGGGCCATTTTCCCGGGAGATAAAGCCGAACCCCTTGGAGTCATTAAACCATTTCACCCTACCTGTTTCCTTCATCAAAAAACTTCTCCTACAAAAAAAGTTAAGTTTCCATCCTGCTAGCAGAGCAGAAGGAGGATGCATGCAAAAAGGGGTGAGTAACTGCATACCCACCCCTTACAGGTTCATGTCCTGCCTTAGTTTGACATGCAATTTACAGTTATACTTTACGTGCGCTCATTAGCCTTGTCAAGCAAAATCGTTCAAGCCATGGAATTTTTCTTTAAAGAAATTTCCAAAATTCATCCAATGGCTTTTTAGACCCTCGGAGAATTAGGGCTGCGGGCTGTTCTGACCTGGACACCTTGAGGGCCGATGCTGATGGTCAGGGTCAGGGGCCGGTGGCAGGTCAGGTCGGCCAAGCGGGCCCGCACTTCCTGGACCAACCGGCGTTCAAAGTCGCTGCGCAGATCTTTCAGGCGTTGGGCCATATAACGCTGGCCGGCCTCCTCACCCAACAAACGGATGGCGATGGCCAAGCGTTTTTCATATTCTTGGACCTGCACGCTCAAGACTCGGCAAGAGCGGCCTTTTGGCTGCTCCGTCTTTTGGTGGGCGCCGGTGGCGGGGCGCTGCCAGGCACCTGCACCCCCTGGGAATCGATGATGACCTTCAGGGTGATGGGAATAATGGAATTGAGCCCCTCCAGGCGTCGGCTTATCTCCGCCAACAGGTGGGCCTCGAATTCAGCCCGATGCAGGTTTAGCCATTTGTCCAGGACAGCCTTGGCATACTCCTTATCCCCTTGAAAAATCTCGATAAGTTGGGACAATTTGCTGTCATAGCTCTTCTGATCCATGCCGCTTACTCCTTGGCGGTGGCATCCACCTGCCGTTCCCGCAGGCGCGCTACGGGCAGAATCCAGGGGAAGAGGGCAAAAGCCGGCAGTGCTGCCAGGAAAGTGTAAAAGAAAAAGGGACCATAACCGAAATGGGCCGCCCCCCAGCCGCCCAGGAAACCGGCCAAGGAACGGGTAAAACCAAACAGCATACTGAAAAAAGCATAATGGGTGGCACTATGGCGTTTGTCGCACAGGGACATGAGAAAGGCCATAAACGGAGCGGAACCCATACCACCGGTAAGGCTTTCCCCCAGCGAGGCCAGATACGTGGTATAACGCCACATGCCCGGCCAGGCCGCCAGCCAATACCCCAAATTCGACAAGGCCTGGAGCACCCCCAACCAGAACAGGGCCGGAGCCAGCCCCCAGCGGCTGGTGAGATACCCCCCCAGCAGGGAGCCGACGATGGTGGCCACCGCCCCCGCTGTCCCAGAAATCAGGCCGATTTCCGTCCGACTGAACCCCATGTCCACCCAGAAGGGACTGACCATGGAGCCCATCCAGGCATCGCCCAATTTAAAGGTCATGATGAACAAGATGATGGCCCAAAGATGGGGCAGGCCCCCAATACCCCGGATGGCCTGCCGCAATTGGCCAGGGCTTGCCGGCTGGCCCTTTGTTTGGGGCAGCCCTGGCCGGGGCTGATGGAACTCCGGGGCGATAAAAATAATGACGCTGAGAACGCCCAGAACTAGGGCGAGGCCGATGAAACTGGCCGGCCAGCCGAGAAAATCGCTCACCATGATGACGCCACCGCCGGAGGCAATTAAAGCCACCCGATAAGCGCCCAGGCGTAGGCCGTTGGCGACCCCCAATTCCTGGGCTGCCAACAACTCGATGGTGTAGGCATCAATGGCAATATCCTGGGTTGCCGAAGCCACACAAAGGGCCGCAACCACCCCCCAGAAAATCCAAGGCGGGGGGTTTACCGGAAAATACGGGACGATGAGCAGCCCCAGCGCCAGGGTGAGTTGGGCCGGGATAATCCAGGCGGCTCGCGGGCCAAAGCGATCCACCAGCGGGGCCCAGAAAATTTTCAGGCTCCAGGCCAACCCCAGGATGCTCAATAAGCCGATCTGGGGCAGCGGCATACCCTGGGAACGGAAATACACCGCCAAGGTGATGTTTATGAACCCATAGGGCACACCCTCGGCAAAGTACAGCAGCCCTACCACCCAGAGTTTGCGGCGCAGCGATAAGGGCTGGCCTCCCACGGCAACAGCCAGCAACTCGGTCATAATAGCTGCTATCTTACCACAGGTCGGCTCGAGTCGGGGCACCTTTTCTGTCCGGCCTCCTGAAAAAAGAAAAAAAAGAAAAGATAAAAAACCACCAAAACCCGTCGGAGCTCTTGACATTGTTCAGAGGGAATGTATATTTAATTATTGTTAATGACGCGGGGTGGAGCAGTCAGGTAGCTCGTCGGGCTCATAACCCGAAGGTCACAGGTTCAAATCCTGTCCCCGCTACCAATGCCAATTTCAGGGTTAGGCCAGCCGCCTAACCCTTTTTGCTTGCCCCCGAGGTTTCTTAGCTACGCCGGTGCTGGCCCCCCTCCAGCCTTGGCTGGCACCCCCTTCCTTCCCTTCTACTCCGGTTCGGTCATCTTAACGGGATTCATCAACAGGGCTGGGCAAAACCCATTGATAATAATCAAAGCACCAATCGAGAGGTTCGCGCCGAGAGGATGACCTCTTGAGGCTGGAGGGGTTTGGCAGTCCATGTGAAAAAAGGGTAGACAAGCGGGGTATTCTGCATTAGGCTAGGGATAATATAACTTAACGATGTTGCCCGAAAAATATCATTCCCGCGGGGAGCCTACACGAAGGAGGGTATCATGGAGTTTGCCACCATTCTTTTGGAGCGTCGGGAGCAGCTGGGTTTCCTTACCCTTAACCGGCCAGAAAAAATGAATACTTTTAGCAGCCAACTGGCCCGAGAGCTCAACGACGGTCTTGTGGCCTTGGATAGAGATGACGGTGTGCGGGTCGTCATTGTGAAGGGCGCTGGCCGAGCTTTTTCCACCGGTATTGATATTAGTGAATTTGCTGGCAAGACCGCCAGCCAATATCAGGACTGGATCTCCTTAATGGACGAGATGCACCTCACCATCGCGGGGATGACCAAACCAGTCATCGCCATGGTACAGGGCTATGCCGTGGCCAACGGCGCCGGCCTGGTTTTTGCGGCAGACTTTGCCATTGCCGCCGAAGGTACTAAAATCGGTACCACTGCCATTAATGTGGGACTCCTGTGTACCGGTCCGGTAATTCCCATCAGCCACTTGGGAAAGAAGAAGGTCCTGGAGATGCTGCTTTGTGGGGATCTCATCGATGCAGCTGAGGCCGAGCGGTGGGGTCTGATCAACCGGGTGGTGCCGGCAGAGCGTCTGGAGGCCGAAACATTGGCCTTTGCCCAGAAGCTGGTCACCAAAAGCCCCCTGGCCGTCAAGATGGGCAAGCAGTTCTATTATCAGATGATGGATATGCCGTATCGGCAACGGTTCATTTACAGCAGTGAGGTATTTGCCCGCCTCTGTACCTCTCAGGATGCCAAGGAGGGGGTGGCAGCATTTTTGGAAAAACGCCAACCGGTCTGGCAGGGCAAGTAATGGTCGTCCTCCCCAGAGACAGGGTTGGCTTGCAACTGTAGGGAGGTGTAGGGAGATAGTATGCACAGGCAAGACACCACCAATTCTACCGATTGGCCCCACTTTATCATCCAAAGCATGGCGGACGGTGTCATTACCGTTGATGAGCAGATGCGCGTTACCGATCTGAACCGGGCCGCCGAAAAGATCACGGGGTACCACCGGGAGGAGGCCCTGGGGCGTTATTGCGGCGAAATCTTGCACAGCAGTATGTGCGGAAAAGAGTGCCCCCTGAAAATGGCCATGAATGGCGGTGAGCCCATCTCCCGGGAGGCTTTCTTGACCAATCGGCTGGGCCAGAAAATCGACATCATGTTAACCGCCAGCGTGCTGCAAGATGACGACGGCAATTTTCTGGGTGGGGTGGAGACCATCCGGGATATCGGCCAATTAAAGCTCATGGAAAACGAGCGCCGCCAGCTGGCTGGCATGTTTGCCCATGATCTTAAGGGCCCGGTAGTGGGTGTGGCAGGGCTCCTGAATCGTCTCCTGCAGGGCAAGAGTGGACCGCTGAACCAGGCGCAAACGGCTATGCTGCAGACCATCCTTCAGGAGATCCTGCGGCTGGAGAAGCTTATTACCAATTTTCTGGATTTTGTCCGCCTGGATTTACATATCCTCAAACCGCTGCCCAGCGCCATGCAAGTAGAAAAAGAGACCTTGGAGGTGATTAAACGCTACCAGACCCAGGCTGAGGCTAAGGAGGTAAGACTGACTGCGGAGTTTCCCCAGGACATTGTCATCCTGCAAGCGGATGCGGTACTTTTTCAGCGGGCCTTAGGGAATTTGGTGGAAAACGCCGTAAAATATTCGCCGTCAGGCTCTGAGGTGGTTATTGAAGTTCAGGATCAGCCCGATGAAGTAATTATTTTGGTGAAAGATCAGGGGGCGGGCATCGACCCTCAGGATCTCCCCCGCCTCTTTGACTTGCTCTATCGAGGAAAGAATCAGGGTCAGGAAAGCGGCCTGGGGCTGGGATTAGCTATTGTCAAACGCATCATCGATGCACACCAGGGACGCCTCTGGGTGGCAAACCGTCCGGAAGGAGGGGCCGTCTTTTCTTTTGCCCTCCCCAAAATAAGTCCGACCTAATCCCCGTAGTCGGGTGATCCAAGTTCAGTGCTCACGGCAGGAGGGCGGTAGCCCTTTTGGATGCCCAGCGTCGTGAGTTTGGCCACCTCTGCCGGTGGCAACGATCGGACGTGGCCCAAATGTTTGGCCAACCAGACGATCCACGCGGCATGTTCCACCTTTTCCATCTTAAAATAGGCATCCCACAGCGTCCGCCCGATGGTCAGGGCGCCGTGTTGTTCCAACAAGATGGCATCGTGCTGGGGCACGAGGGAGCGGATGGCCGCGGCCATATCGGGTGTGCCGGTGGTGGCATAAGGTGCGGTGGGGATGGCCCCCAGGGTCAGAACCACCTCGGGTAGTATCCCCTCGGTTAAGGAGACACCGGCGATGGTCAAGGCTGTGGCCACCGGCGGGTGCGCGTGGATGACGGCGCCAACCTCAGGCCGCTGTTGGTAGACCTCCAGATGCAGGAGCAGCTCAGAGGTGGGCTGCCCCTGGCCCGCCACCACCTGGCCAACCTCATTGACGACGAGCAGATCAGCGGCATGGAGATGCCCCTTGCAGAGGCCGCTGGGGGTGGTCAGGATGAGGTTGCCACGCCGGCTGCTGACATTGCCGTCCAATGCGGCCACCAACTGGCGCTGATAGAGGGCGTGGCAGACCTCTACCATCTCCTGGCGCCAGGCCGCTTCCGAGGCCAACTGCTTTCCTGCCCCCATTCTTTACTCCTCGGACCGTTGGGCCGCCTTACCGCCGTTGAATGACCACTACGGTCCCGGGATAAACCAGGTGATAGACTTCTTCGATATCGCCGTTGCGCAGGGCTATACAACCCTCGGTCCAATTTTCCCGGAGAAGATTCTTAAGCTCATCGTCAGTGCCGTGAATGCCGATTTCCCCCCCGATCTTGGCATCCCAGGGGATTTCGCCCCGTTGTTTAGCTCTGGCAAATTTCAGCCAGTTTTCGGTGGTGGGATAGTTGAGGAGGATAAACTTATGCCATTTGCGGTGGGGGGCCTTGCTCACCACCCGGTAGACCCCCTCGGGAGTGCACTTATCCCCCTGCATGATTTTATCGTTGCGGGGGTTATGCCCCAAAACTACCTGATATTTTTTAATGGGCTTGGTACCTTTGAACACTGACATGGTGCGGCTCTGTTTCCGTACCACCAGGATCGTATGAGCCCCGGAGAGTCGTTCGGCGGCCATGGTTTTTTTGACCACCTCGAGATCCGCGGCAAATTTGGGATCGGGCCGTTCCTCTTGGACTTCGGCAACCTCTTCCGGGGCCGGTAGTTCCACCACCTGCGGTTTTTTCCGACCACAACCTCCCGATGCTAACACGAGAGCTAACATGCCACACAACCACAGCAAAGATAGCCTTTTGATCATCTTGGCACAATCCTTCACTTCGTCACTTTACGAGTAATAACATATCCTAGTGATAGGCAATACCTGATCCAACAGGACCCCGTCACAGGCCAATAAGGAATAATATTCAAGAAGTTAAGGGGTTTCGGCGGAATCTTCGCCACCTACATGAGTTACCATAGAATCCCCAGGCAGGCAAGACTTTTTGCCCAGAAGGTGAAGATGCTCTTTTCCTGAGGCCAACAAAGGATCGCCCCGGGAGCCCGAGGCTCACCGGGGCAAGGGTAAATGCGGGATTACCGGCCGGTTTGACCGTTCCGGCCAAGGGCCGCCAGTTAGAGCTGGTAGCGTTCCGCCACGATGCGTTCCACTTCCTCTTCGGTGGGCATGGTGTCCCGATAGCCAGCCATGTATTGATTCCGCAGCCACCGGAAGAGGCTGACGGTTTCGTTGATGCGGACGATTTCTGGGATAACGCCGCTCTCCTGGGTGCGGATGTGCTGGTTGTATTGACCCAACATGCTCACCACATCATAGAAAGTGGCCGCTTCCCGTTTAATGTTGCGTTTAAAGGATTTGCCTTCCAAGGGATAGATGTTTTCCGGTTCAGGATTGCCGGAGATGTCGATGCGTTGGAACGGCCGGCGCACGGCGATCTGCCACTTGCGTGATTCCACCATCATCCGGGAGACCAGGGGGCCGGCCCAATCATGGCTCTGATGCCCCTGTGGGCAGAAAGAGAAGAACTCCACCATGGAAGGGCCGTTATAAGCGATGGCCTCTTTGAGTATTTTAATGGCATACATGGGGTTGTCGATGGTCAGCTTAGCCGCATAGACATGGGAGATGGCCATGGCCTGGCTGATGAGGCGGCGGTGCAGAGTAGTCTTGCCGGCCAGCTTAGTGCCGATGGGCGAGGTGGACCGATCGCTGCCGAACCGGGTGGCCCCAGATTTCTGCATACCCGTATTCATGTAGCCTTCGTTATTATAAATGATCCACGTAACATCAAAGTTTTCTCCCAAAGCATGGTTAAAGGGGCCGTTGCCGATATCATAGATGGCACCGTCGCCGGCGAAGACGATGACTTTGGTGAAAATGTTGTTGTAGCGATTTTCATACGCCTGGTCCAGACTGAACTTGGCCCCGAGGGCAGCCGCCGAAGCCGTGCCGAAACCGTAATGGCCGGCCTGATAGATGCGGGTATTGAAGGGATTGGTCAGCTCCGACACCTGGTTGCAGCCGGTGGAATTAATGGTATAGATGTTAAAGCCATGGTCCAACATGTGTTCGATGGCATAGCGGACTTTATCTGACAAGATTTTGATCCCTTGATAAAAGGTGGCGATTCCCTCGGGATTGTTTCGCAGGGATTCGGCCGCAAAGTAGGTGAGCAGGTTAATGGTGGGCTCACTGCAGCCTGGGCACAGGGTATGTTTGCCGGGATACATCTTGGAGAAGACAAACAACACCTGGTGCATCTGGGTCAACTGACTCACATGGGGCGCCAGCCCGTAGGTATTGTCATAATCCCGACAGGCATTGGGGAGAAAATCCCGGTCGGTGAGTTTGGTCTTATCCACCATCCGCAGGGCATCAGTAGGGCAAACCGCCGCACAGACGCCGCACCCTTTGCAGGCGCTGGGCACCGCGTCGATATTCATGGCAAAGCGGTCCCACGGCACCCCTTTGGGGGGTTTTTTAAAAATCTTGAAATACTGCTCGTATTCCGGGGGAATGGGTCGCTCCGTCACGGTGCAGAACAGGGCCGAATCCGGGCAGGAGGCAGTGCAGGTGCCACAGGCCGTGCATTTGGCTGCATCCCAGACCGGGAGTTGGGTGCCGATAAAGCTCATATCCCGATACCGGGTCGTGGCCGCAGGCACCACCGGCAGAAAATGGTCCCAGCTCACCTTGCGGCCTTCCATGATGGGGTGGACCATCTCCAGGTAGAAGATCTCCTGGTAATTGGGTATCAGGTTCACCGGTTTGATGGTGCCCAGTTCGTCCTTTTCTTTGAGTTGCACCGGCAACCCTGCGGTGCCGGGGTTCTGCCCGAAATCCTCGGGGAGAGGTGGCTGATATTTAAGGCTTTTCACGTCCATGGCGGCGAGACTGTTGGTGGCCCCGCTCGGGCTGGAAACTCCACTTTTTTTCGCGCCATAGCGCAGCAGGGCCAGGTTAACATCAATCACCGCCGCGCCCTTCTTGCCCATCTTGCGGGTCATGATGCGCTGGAAGCGCTCCTCGAATTTCTGTTCTGGCAGGATACCCAACTCTTTGTTGATCAACCCCAGGATAACGGCCCCTGGCAGGTTCTTTTTCATCTGTTGCAGGGCCGCCCAGGTGGCATCAACGGTCTTCACCCTGATCTGGCGGTATTTGATGAGATTCTGAATCTTGGTGGGGAATGAAGCCAGGATTTCTTCGGGTTCCCGGAGGCTATTGACCACCAAAAGGCCGTTTTCCTTCAGGCCACCCACATACTCCCGCAAGATCTGCCCTTCCAGGAATTTCTCGTTGAAGAAAGCCAACACATCCCGTTCCGTGAGCTCCGAGCTGTTGCGGATGGGGAGGGGGCTGAGGCGCAGATTCATGAAAATCGGCGCGCCCTTCCGAGCCGCGCCGTAACGGGCTCCGGTCTGGATATAGTTTTTCTGGCCATCACTTTCTTCGGCATAAATCAGGGCGGCGGTTTCCAAGGCGGTCTTGACGCCCTCAGCGCCGATGCCGATAAAAGTCATGCCCAACTCCCGCTCCGGATACCCCGGCAAGGGGGCGGGCTTGAGGGTGTAGGGGCCCTCAATGCCCACCGAGAAATCTCGCAAGAAGCCGCCCCGCTTCTTCTCGAAGCAGGCGATCATGTTTTCCACCACCGCAGCGGCGTCGTATTTATTAAAGTCTTTGCTGCCCAGGCCATAGACACCGTGCAGGAGAGTGGGCATGCTTTCCCGGCCATAGACCCGGTGTTCGGGCTTGCCTTCTCGACCGGCTCGCAGCGAGATCTGTAAAGCCGCCTGCAGATCGGCCAAGAGTAATTGGTTGTGGGCGGTGCCAGACCGCTCCAAAACCGTGATGACTTGGGCATGGCGCACGCCGTAGGCTATCTCTTCATAACAAGGCGGATTAAACAACACCGGCCGCACCACCCCGATCTTATAGCCCCGGGATTCCCGATAGTAATCCACCACATCTTTGATCACCCCGGCTGCTGAACCCAAGGCCATGATCACCATATCGGCGTCTTCTGTGCGATAGCACTCCACCACCTTATAATTGGTTTCCAGGATCTGGTTAACCACGTTCATGGCGGCAATATAGGCCTTGCGCATGAAATGGTAGGCGAAATCCTGGCTGATCTGTCCCTCCATGGTCAGATCAGTGTCGGTGAAGGTACCCGTCAGGGTCGGGTAGGAAAAGTTGGGCTGATAAAACCGGTTGGGCGGCCCCACAAAATATCGGAGGAACTCGTCAGATAACTCTTTGATGTTCTCGATGGCATGGCTCTTAATGAAACCATCGCCGATGACCATGCAGGGGAGCATCACCTGGCGCAATTCCGACACCTTAAAAGCGACGGGTAGGAGGTCATGCAGTTCCTGATTGTCGCCGGTGACCAACTGGGCCCAGCCAGCATTACGCACTGCATAGAAAT
>CAZARS010000013.1:8973-18642 GCA_964487625.1 uncultured Desulfobacca sp. | reverse complement strand
CCGAGCCATCACCGTCATAACCACGGGCAGGCGTTTGCCGGCCACGGAAAAGAGATTTTTGGTCTTCAGCAACAGTCCCTGAGAAGAGGTGTTGTCGCTGTAACGCCCGCCTTGGGAAGCCATGGCCTCCACCGACACGATGGCCGACAGCTCATCGCTGGGTTGGAAATACATCAGCTCATGGCCGAACAGGTTTTTCTGCCCCTGGGCCGCGGCCCGGGCAAAGGACTCGGCGATGGGAGTGGACGGGGTAATGGGGTAGCCGCAGAGGCCATCCACCAACCGGGTAAGAATGGAAATGGCCGCGGTGTTGCCATCCATCAAGACTTCTTGGCGTTTGCGCATGGACTCCAGCTCTGCTACCGGAATGGCCGCCAGGTCAAATGCAAAGAGTTTTTTGGCATCAAAGCGGTCCCATTCTGCCCGCCAATCAATGTCGATCTTGCGGCCCAACTTCTCTTTCAAGTTGTAGTAGGGCAGGTTCATTTGCAGGGTCAATAAATCAATCCTGGGTTCCATGCGGGGGGTCTCCTCCCTGAAAATTCTTCGGCGCTGCCAAGGGCGCTCTCTATGCTTTGATAATACCATACGTCAAAAAAATTGCCTACACCCTGTCATCAAATTTCTGACAATTTCGGGGCAGAAAAAAAGATGGCAGGGTGTCTGGGGCGCTTGCCAAATTCAACTTATCATAATACACTATAATTATACCGGTTCCTTCTGAAAGGACCGGCCTCGCCCTTCAACAGATGATTGGCAATCTCTCTGCCTGGGTGGCGGAATTGGTAGACGCAAGGGACTTAAAATCCCTCGGGGTTTGTCCCCGTGCCGGTTCGAGTCCGGCCCTAGGCACCAATCATGATGAATAACTTAGACAAGGCTCAGGTCTGGCGACCCGAGCCTTTGTGTTATTGTGTAAAGGTCGGTGGGAGATTTTCCCTTGCCACACCCGCAGTGGCCGCCCCCCTCAAAGACAGCCGTTCCTTACCCTTCAAGATTACTGATAGAATTAGGGTAACCCCCGGTGGTATAAGGTTATTGGTGGCCAATCGGCGTGTGTGGGCAAGGTTGTTAGCGAAGGAACGTAGCTCTTAGGCTGGCTAGGAGTTATTACAAAACCTCATGATCAGGATGGCCACAAGATATTTTTGGATATTGATAATATGATCAAATAATTCCCAATTAACTAACTGTATAATAATTTTAGGTAATAAGCTTATTGAAGATGAGCCGCCGTCTTCTACCCAAATACCAAATACTTTACCGCTAACCAATGGGCGGAAATTGCACCCTGGCTCCTTCCGAAAACCCTGGCCTCAAGGGAGATGACCACTGGCAGCTAACCGGTAAGTTCTGGCGGGCCTCAGGTAAGTCATACGGACTAAAGCATCTTGGGAAAATTGACCAGCGACATATCCCAGTTCACTTCCTTGTATCATCAGTGACTTGAGGCGGTGTTGCAATGTGTATTAGTAGTCAGTGATTAATGGGCAATGAATTGTGATTGGGGCGGTTTTCAGACCGCCCCTGTTTTTTTGAGAAGTGAAGAGGAATACAGTATCAGAGGGAGTTGCGCAATAGTTGATAAAAAGAAAAAACATTGATTTTTAATCCGCGATCCTCGGTTATCCTTTAAAATTTGGCCGTAACATTTGCCCCTACCAGCGGCGCCGGATCATGTCTGGTCTGGTATAAGTCATGGCCATTTGGCTGCTTGATCCAAAGCTTGTTGATCAGGGACACTCCCCCGTAAAGATTGCAGGTAATGGGCCGATAGGTGTAAGAAATTTTGGCCACTACAGGCAGGCGGTCGTATTCGCCGATGCCGTTGGGGACAGGCCCGCTGCGATCCAGGCGGAAGCGATGGACCCGATAGGCGCCGGCCAGGCCGATTTCCCAATTCTCATTAAAAATGTAGGATAGTTCCAGGCCAGCGGGACCGGTCGGGCTGGTCTGCAAGGGATTCCTCAGGCGCCAGTGGTCGTTGATCCGCCAGTTGATGGCCAGAAAGGGAAAAACCGAGATTTTCTCAAGGTTCGAGAAAGCCCCCACCCCTAAGCCGACAAAGGAACCACGGCCGAAGCGGTAGGCCACCGACGTCACCCCGCCATACACCAATGACCTGGTCCAGCGCGCCCCGGTTTCTCCGGAAAACTGGGCCATGGGCACCGCCACCACTTGCCATTGTGCATTGATGATGTAGGTCAGAGGCAGTCCCAGACCATACCTTTGTACCTTGTCCCAGGGTCTGGCGATGGGGATGGACCGGACCCCGGAGAATTGGTAATCGTCCAGCTCGTAAATGGCCCCGATGGCTACAGACAGTTCCTGATTAAACCTCTTCCTGGCCGTAACCCCAAAGTAATAACTGGCCACGTTCATCTGCCCGCCGCCGTCCATCCTGCCGTTAAACTGGTAGAAGGGGGCAATTGCCAGGGCAAGGGTGGGGAGACCGATCGGTTCGCCATTCCTTGCGGTCTGGGCCAACAATTCAGCCGGGACCAAGCCTGCTAGGATAAGTGACAAAACGAGGGCAGCTGTAAGTGGCTGCGGCCAATTAATACTGATACATCCATGCCAGATAAGGACCAGGGCTGGCAGCAAAATGGCATTCTCCTTGGTTACAAGTCTCAGGGTTGTGGGTTACGTGAAAATTCACCTCTCCTCAGCCAGCCCCAAGAGCCAGGACTATGGGAGGTGAGAAAAACGGCGTGTATCCCGCCGCCATGAGCTACTATAATGACGATCGGGCTGGCAGGGAATAGGACGGTTGAGAAAAATCGAGCCGACCAGACATTAGACTGCTGCTCACCACCAAAACTCTGGATAGCGACGGTTGGGAGCCAGATTGTTGATCAGGAGGGCTACGAAGAGCATGACCAAGGCACCGGCGGCCACCGGGACTAGGGCATACCAATACCCCAGCTCTTCAACCTTGGGACCGCTGATCACAGCAATCAGGGCGGTGGCGCCGCCGGGCGGATGTAAGGTTTTGGTGGCGTGCATTACCGCAATGCTCAGCGACACGGCCAGTGCTGCAGCCAGCCAGATTAAGGGGGTGCACAGCTTGAGCATGGTCACGCCGATGAGAGCGGAAATAATATGCCCACCTAAAAAATTACGGGGCTGGGCCAACGGGCTTTTCGTGGCGCCGTAGAGAAGAACCGCCGAGGCTCCAAAAGATCCGATAATCAGGATGTTACCTGTCCCCGGACAAAAGTGATAATGTAGGACGGCGACCGCGGCAATGCCCAGAAAGCTGCCTAGCCAAGACCAAAAGATTTCACTCCAACTGACCCGAGGCGGACTTTTAGTCAGTCCGGTCAGTTTTCCGAAAAATTCCTTAGCATGGCTTGTCACCCCCTTGCCACGCCCGCAACAGGTCAGCCCGGGTCACAAGGCCCAGGATCCTGCCTTCTTCATCCACCACCGGGGCCCGATTGATCTTTTTCTCCTGGAACAGGGCGGCGATTTCCCGAACCGGCAGGGAGGGGGGGATAACCACGGCTGGCGACGTCATGAGGTCCTTGGCTTGTTGATTTTTGATGGGCAGGGCCACGCAGCCCTTACTGGCCAGGCAATGCGCCACCAGGCTCATGAAATTCTGGTCAGCCGACACCCCCATCCGGGCCAAAAAGTCCTTTTCAGAAATCACCCCCACTACCTTGCCGGCCCCGGTTACCACCGGGACTCCAGCAATACTTCTGGCCCCCATGGCGGCCGCTACCTCCGCCAGGGGAGCATCTTCTGGCACCGTTACGACTTCCCGGGTCATGATGTCGGCTGCCGTGATTTCCCGGGACAGCCGCGCTAAGGCCTGTTTGTAGGCAATCAGATAGATCTCTTTGAAATCCCGCGGGGTAATATCCAGATAACCTGGAATCTCCTGCATAGCGGCGATAATATCGTCTTCGGTCAGATCAAGGCCTTCCGGCCCTGGCACAGAAGAAGTAGGCATAATGAGATCCCCTTTTGGGCCTGTGCTCGAGTTTTTAACAGTTTTCATCCCGACAGGCCTGACAATCAGGATGGATCGCTTGTAGGGGCTGGTTAACTTAGTCAATCCAATGGAACTTTGCAACCGGTATATGGCCCTGAACTGGCTTGCTAACGGTTTCCGGATAGGGACTAACCAGCTCCAGAGATCTGCTCATAATAATAGCTGATGATATCCCGTTTAGACAGGAGGGTGATGATCCTTTCCGGCTCGGCCTCGCCCACCACCGGTAGTTCATCCACATTGATCTGGGCCATTTTATCCAGGGCGTCGGCCAGAGATTCTTCAAGGAAGACCCGGACCACGTTGGGGGTGGCTACATCTTTGGCCACGATCAGGTTGGCGATGCTCTCTTCCAGCATCATCTCCCGGATATCGTTAATGGAAATAATGCCGGTCATGCGGCCGTCGCCGTTGATGACGGGGAAATGATAATCTTTGGAGGAAGTGATGATCTTGACCAGTTCATGGAACGGCGTATGCTCTGGTATGGGGGTGACGGGCCGCAGCACCAGGGCGTCTTTGACCCGGAGGCTGCTCAACAGGCTGCGGGCAAATTCACTCCGGTGGGCCGGCGAGGCCAGGCGGGTGGCCACCTGTTTTTCATAGAGGCTGGTCTTGCCCAGCAGTATGTAGGAAATGGCCGAAACCAGCATCAGCGTAGTTACCGCACATTTCGCAGGCCATGATAATGGAGGATATGGGGACCTTGGCCACTCCGGCAAAAAAGGCGCCGATCCCCACCACCACAAAAGCGCTGGGGTGCATCACCCACTGGGGGGCCAGAGCGTGGCCGGCGAAGCCGAAGCTGCCCCCCAACATGGCTCCCATAAAGACAGAGGGTCCGAAGACCCCGCCGCTGCCGCCGGAGCTGATGGTGCAGGAAGTGGCCACGATCTTCATGAGGGCCAGGAGGAGCATGGTTCCCCAGAATATCTTGCCGTCCATGGCGGCCTGGACCCAGCCATAGCCGCCGTCCAGGATGGGCGGCGTCAGCAGGGCAACACAGCCCAGGAAAAAGCCGCCCACTGCCGGCCGCAGCAGCTTGGGCACGGGCAGTTTCTTGAAGAAATGGTCCCGAGAGCCATAAAAGACCTTGATGTAGACAAAGCCGACCAGGGCGCAGACCACGCCGAACAGGGCATAAGGCAGGAGCTCGATGAGCTGGAAGTCAACCAAGCCGGGATTGAAGAGGGCTTGCCGACCAAAATACTGATCAAAAATAGAAGAGGCCACAATGGCCGAGATGATGCAGGGCAAGATAGCCTCAAACTCAAATTCGGCAGCCCGGTAGAGGACCTCGGGGGCAAAGAGGGCCGCCCCTAGAGGGGCATGGAAAATGGCGCCGATGCCCCCGGCGGCCCCGGCCAATACCAGGATACGCCGGTCCTTGGGATTGAGGCGCAGGACCGAAGCCAGAAACGAGCCGAAGCCGGCCCCGATCTGGGCGATGGGCCCTTCCTTGCCGGCAGAACCGCCCGAACCGATGGTAATGGCCGAGGCGATGATCTTCACCAGGGGCACTCGTTTGCGGATGTAGCCGCCCCGCCGGTGAAAGGCGTCAATCATGGCATCAGTGCCGTGCCCTTCGGCTTCGGGAGCCACGGAAAAGACAATGAGCCCCGAGGCCAGGCCGCCCAACGTGGGGATTAATAGAAACAGCCAGGAACGGAGAGACCCCAGGGAGGCCACCAACTCGGCACTGGCCTCCATCCCAGGCTCCTGGAAGCCGGAAGGCAACGACAGGAAATGTTTAAAGGTCCAGCGCAGGGACTCCTCAAAGAGGATGGCCCCCAGGCCGGCGATGATCCCGACGACAATGCTTAACAGAGGCCAACGAAATTGGCTGGTCCAGTCGAATTTTGGGATGGCCAAAATCCGGCGCCAGAAAGCGGTGGTGCCTTGAGGGGACCGGCCTGACAACTTTTCCTCTCGGGGCGACATACAGTTTCTGCCTCTCCGGTCCAAGGGTAAGTTTTTAAAATTCGTATTTTATGTGATCACAATCGAAAACTCAAGGATAGACTCAACGGGAGTCCTGAATGACCGGCGCCTAGTGGCAAAAACCTGGCGAACCCGGCCAGTCAATCCGGGAAGTTTTTCCGGCCCCATAGTTGACATAGCTAGCACATTAGTTTAATTTTTACTTTTACCTATGCAGCCACGCATTGCCATCTTGGTCATTTAAAGGTATCAGCATGAAACTACATGGACGTGCCCATACATTCGGCGATGATATCAACACTGATGAGATTATCCCGGCCCGTTATCTCAATACCTCTGATCCCCAGGAATTGGCTAAGCACGCCATGGAGGATGCAGACCCGGAATTTGTTAAGAAAATCCGTCCGGGTGATTTCATCGTGGCCGGGAAAAATTTCGGCTGCGGCTCCTCCCGGGAACACGCCCCCATCGCCCTGAAAGCGGCCAACCTCTCCGGGGTGATCGCCGGCAGTTTTGCCCGTATCTTTTACCGCAATGCCTTCAATATGGGATTGCCCATTTTTGAATCCCCGGCAGCAGCTCGGGAGATTCAGCCGGGTGATGAGCTGGAGGTCGATATGGATACGGGCGTCATTACTGACCTGACCACCGGCAAGACTTATGCCTCTCAGCCCCTGCCCCCCTTTATGCAGGAGCTGATCAGCGATGGGGGCCTAATCCCCCATATTATGAAAAAAATAGGTTAGGTAATTTTCATCCAAAAACCGTTAGCAAGCCAGCCCTGGACCCTCTGACAGAGGAAAATTGCCAATGTCGGGGCTGGATTACCCAGCCCCTGCCTTCGAACCAATCTGAATATGAGGCCTTTCATGACAAAGACCACGCAAGAGCTTAAAAGTCAGAGGTCAAGATTGGGGGGCATAACCGCCGGGAGAGAGGGCCGGCCTGGCCTGTGGAGTTTTAGTCTTCCGTAAAGACTGAGAAAGCCGCCAGCGCTGACGAGCCAGCCTGAAGCGACCTTAAGTTAGCTCAACAGAAAACTATAGAAGCGAGGTTCTGGCACATGACATATAAAATTGCCGTATTACCAGGCGATGGTACCGGCCCGGAAGTGGTGGCCGAGGGCCTGAAGGTCCTCAAGGCCATGGCCGGCCCAGCGGGTATTCATTTTGATTTTGTCCACTATGATCTGGGCGGCGAACGCTACAAACGCACCGGGGAGATCCTGCCCGACAGTGTCCTGGAAGAGCTCAAAGGTTTTAAGGCCATCTATTTGGGGGCCATTGGTCATCCGGACGTCAAACCCGGCATCCTGGAAAAAGGGTTGTTGTTGAAGCTGCGTTTTGCTCTGGATCAATATATCAATCTGCGGCCGGTGGTCCTCTATCCGGGAGTCTATACGCCCCTCAAAGACAAGGGTCCAGAGGACATCAACTTCGTGGTGGTGCGGGAGAATACCGAAGGCCTATATGCCGGGGCTGGTGGGGTTCTGAAGTATGGGACACCCGATGAGGTGGCTGTCCAGGAATCTATCAATACCAGGAAAGGCGTAGACCGCTGCCTAAAATTTGCCTTTGAGTTGGCCCGCAAACGCAACAAAGACAAGAAGTTAACTTTGGTGGGCAAGACCAACGTCCTGACCTATGCCTTCGATCTGTGGGAGCGGGCCTTCCACGACATGGCCAAGGATTATCCCGACATTACCATCGATTATGCCCATGTGGATGCCACTTGCATGTGGATGGTGAAGAACCCGGAATGGTTTGACGTGTTGGTCACCGACAATATGTTCGGCGATATCATCACTGACTTGGGTGCCATCATCCAGGGTGGTATGGGTATTGCCGCCGGCGGTAATATCAATCCCGAGGGTGTCTCCATGTTTGAGCCCATCGGTGGGTCAGCCCCCAAATATACCGGCAAGAATATCATCAACCCCATGGCGGCCATTGCCGCGGCTCAGATGATGTTGGATTACTTGGGTGAAGCCAAAGCCGCAGCGGCCTTGGAAGAGGCCATCAAGACGGTCTGCGCCAAGCACCTGAAGAGCCTGGCAGCCGGCCAGATGGGCTACACCACCAGCGAAGTCGGTGATTTGGTTGCTCAATACGCCGTGGATTTCCTCAAATAAAAGTTTGTTGACCGAAGCCCCCCAGTGGGTGACCGGTAGTGGGAATAGGGAGTGTAGGAATTATGGCACGTGAGTTTAACGTCGCTGTGGCAGGCGCCACCGGTGCCGTAGGCAGCCAGATGCTCCAATGTTTGGAAGAACGGAATTTTCCTGTTAAGATGCTCCGGCCCTTGGCTTCGGAGCGCTCCATCGGCAAGACGGTGAGATTCCGGGGGCAGGAAATCCCGGTGGAGGTGCTGACGGAAGATTCCTTCAAGGGGATTGATATCGCTTTGTTTTCGGCTGGTGGGGGCACCAGCTTAAAGTTCAGCCCCATTGCTGCGGCCAGCGGTGCCGTGGTGGTGGACAACTCCAGCGCCTTCCGCATGGAGCCTGATGTGCCACTGGTGGTACCCGAGGTCAATCCCCAGGATATCGCCCTTTACAAGAACCGGGGCATCATCGCCAATCCCAACTGTTCCACCATCCAGATGGTGGTCGTCCTGAAACCCATACATGATGTGGCGCGCATCAAACGGGTGGTAGTATCCACATATCAGGCCGTATCGGGCACCGGCCAAAAGGCAGTCCAGGAGTTGGCCGATCAGGTTCGGGACCTCCTCACCGGCAAGGATCCCCAGATCAAGGTGTATCCCTATCGCATTGCCTTCAATGTCTTCCCCCATATAGACGTGTTCCTGGATAACGGCTATACCAAGGAAGAGATGAAGATGGTGTTGGAAACCAAGAAGATCATGGGGGATGACTCCATCCGGGTAACCGCCACCACGGCAAGGGTGCCGGTTTTCTATGGCCACTCCGAAGCGGTGAATATTGAGACGGAGAAGAAGATCACGCCGGATGAGGTGCGGGCCCTGTTGGCCAAAGCCCCGGGGGTCAAGGTGGTGGACGATCCGGCCAATCGGCTCTACCCTATGCCGTTAGACGCTGCGGGCCAGGACCTAACCTTGGTGGGGCGAATCCGGGAAGATGTAAGCATTGACAACGGCATTGACCTGTGGATCGTCGCGGACAACATCCGCAAAGGGGCTGCCACCAATGCCGTACAGATCGCCGAGATCCTGGCGGCGCAATATCTGTAATCTTTAGATGGTGGAACTTGGGGGCGGTGCGGCCACCGCCCCTGGCTGGTTCCCGCCTCAAAGGTCAGGCCATGCACATCACTTTCTGTGGGGCGGCCCAGACCGTCACCGGCTCCCAACACCTGCTGACCCTTGAGGGCTACAACATCCTCCTGGATTGCGGCTTCTATCAAGGGAAGCGGGAGGAGACCTGGCGCCGCAACCGACATTTCCCCTTTTCTCCGGCGGACATTGACGTCGTCATCCTCTCCCATGCCCACATCGATCATAGCGGCAACCTCCCCAACCGGGTGAAGCAGGGGTTTCGGGGAAAGATTATTTGCACCCCGGCCACCCTGGATCTGTGCCGTGCCATGCTCGTAGACAGCGGCCATATCCAGGAAGAAGACGTGGCTTATGTCAATCGCCAGCGCGCCAAACAGGGGGAACCTCCCTTTAAGCCCATCTATACTCAGGAAGATGCCCTCGCCTCCCTCAACTTTTTTGTCGGCCTCGACTATGAGCAACCCTTGGAG
>CAZARS010000013.1:0-8950 GCA_964487625.1 uncultured Desulfobacca sp. | reverse complement strand
ATCACAGTAACCCTTTATGATGCCGGGCACCTTTTGGGTGCGGCCATCGTGGCCTTGGATTTCCCGGCAGGGCAAGGAGGCAACCGATCGCGTCTGGTCTTCTCAGGCGACCTGGGCCGCGTGCAACCCATCCTGCGGGACCCCACCTATTTGGAAGCTGCCGATATCCTCCTCCTGGAGAGCACCTATGGCAACCGGGTCCATCCGCCCCTGGAGGATTCTGAAAAAATCCTGGGCGAGGTCATCCAACGCACCTATCGCCGGGGCGGCAAAGTGATCATCCCGGCCTTTGCCGTGGAACGCACCCAACTCCTGATCTATTTATTGAACAAGCTGCAAAATCGCGGTGACCTCCCGGACCTGCCGGTATATGTGGACAGCCCGTTGGCCGTCAACGTCACTGACATCTTTCGCCGCCATACCCGGTATTTCAATGAAGAAACCCAGAAGCTGCTCCGAGACGATCCGGATGGCGATGTGTTTGGTTTCCGCCGCCTGCATTATATCCGGGACGTGGAACAGTCCAAAAGGCTCCATTTCCAACCAGGACCGTGTGTCATCATCAGTGCTTCCGGGATGGCGGAGGCCGGACGGATTCAGCATCACTTGAAGAATAATATTGAAGATCCGAGGAATACCATCCTGATTGTCGGTTGGCAGGCGCCCCACACCCTGGGCCGCCGCCTCGTGGAGCAGGTACCCGAGGTCAAAATCTTTGGTATGCGATATTCCCTGGAGGCCGAGGTGGTGACCCTGAACGGCTTTAGCGGCCATGCCGATCAACCGGGCCTCTTGGCCTGGGCCAGGGCGTTCCGGCAGCCGCCGCGGCAGACCTTCATCGTTCATGGGGAACCGGCCGCGGGCCAGGAGCTGGCCCTGCGGCTCCGACAGCAATTGGGGTGGCCGAACGTTTTGCAGCCCCAATGGCAGCAGACCGTAACCATCCCATGAAGCTGGGCCCTGCTCCGCAGCCTAGGTCTCTGCCCCTTGCCGGGACTGGGAGGCCACGGTATACTATGGGGAAATGGTGATCTCCGCCAAGCCCGGCATAAGGCGCAACCTGCGGCGCCGTCGCAAGATCCAACGCCTGCTGGCGGCCCTGAAGCCTTATGAGCCCGAGCAGATTTATATTTTCGGCTCCTGGGCTCGGGGTGAGGATGATGACCTGAGCGATCTGGATGTGGTGGTCATCAAAGAAACCCGGCTGCCTTTTTTTGAACGTCTGCTCACAGTAGCGAAGCTCTTTCCTGAAGATTTGGGTGCCGTTGACCCCCTGGTTTATACACCCGCCGAGTTTGCCGCCATGCTGCAGCGGGGTAACGCCTTGGCAGAAACCGTGGTTGCGGAAGGATGCCTGATTTATGGCCGGGAAAAACCTGATTGAAGCTCAACGTTGGCATCAGCAGGCCCATTATGATCTGGCGGCGGCGCGCTGGAATTTTCAGGGAGAATTTTGTAATACTACCTGTTTTTTGGCACAACAGGCGGCAGGCAAAGCCCTTAAATCGATTTTATATTATCTTGGAGCACGACGTCGGGCCTTATTGACTCACTCCGTCACCTCCCTGATCAAAAGTCTGCAACGAGAAGTGCCGGGGTTGGTTGAGACGCTGGAGATGGGGCGCCTTTTAGACCTCCATTATATTCCAGCCCGTTACCCAAACGGCCTGCCCGATGGCGTCCCTTATCTGTTTTATGGCCAAGAAACTGCGGCGCAGGCCTTGGACGCGGCTGCCAAAATATTAACGGTTATTGATGGCTGGTATGCCCAAACCCCCGACGTTCAGGTTTTCAGGCAACCCCGTCAGGAAGTATAGTGGCGCCGGTCAAAAGCTAGCCGTGGTATACTGACCGAGGTTCGATAACTGACGAAAGGAGCTGCCATGAGTATGACTAAGGAAGAGCGTCTGTTGGACCGTCGTCCCCCCCATGTCTTAGCCAAACTACCGGCCAACAGCCGGGTCTGCCTGCTCAACTCCAAGGACATCCTCTCAGTCCTGAAAGATAAACCGGTTATCGTAATGGCCTGCAACACCCGCATCAAACATGTCATTCCGGGTATCATGCGGGCCGCGCAGGAATTGGATGCAGTGGTAGCCTTTGAACTAGCCCGCAGTGAATGCAGTCTGGAGGGGGGCTACACCGGCTTCACGCCGCAGTTATACGCCGAGACAGTTATTGGCTATGCCGAAGACACTGGTTTCACCAAGCCATTTTTCATCCATGCCGATCACATTACCGTCAAAAGCACCGCCCCGGAGGCCATTGCCTCGGCCCGAGACCTCATTGCTGCCCAGTTGGCGGCTGGCTATACTTCCTTCGCCATTGATGCCTCTTTTAATGAATTGCCGGATAATATCCGCATCACCACGGAGTTGGCCCAACCCATTGTCAAAGAAAATCTGGGACTGGAAGTGGAGGTAGGTGAAATCAAGTCGGCCGGGCAAGAAGCCGAGATCACCACGGTGGCCGAAGCCGTGGAGTTCATCACAGGCCTGCGGCAGAACGGCATCTACCCAGACCTGCTGGCCATTAACAACGGTTCCAAACATGGCAACTATTTGGAAGGGGAAAAGATCTTTATCGATCTGGAGCGGACCGGCGAGATTTATCAGGCCATTAAGGAATACGGCGTCTGTATTGCCCAACATGGAGTGACGGGGACGCCTCTGCACTTGGTGGGCAAATTCGCCGACTATGGTATCCGCAAAGCCAACGTGGGGACCCAGTGGCAGAATATCGCCCACGCTCACCTGCCGCCCGAGCTGTTGGCGGAGATGAAGGCCTGGGCCCAAGAAAACAAGAAAGATATCAAAATGGCCACCAAGCCCTTCAAAGAGCGCTTGGACGCCATTCCCCAGAGCTATAAAGACAAGATCGCCGAAGCGGCTTATCAAGAGGCCAAGGTGTTCATCCAGGCCTTCCGGGCAGTGGGCACCGCCTCGGTTGTGGCCCAAGGCCTGGCAACCTAGAGGGCGGGGCAGCCTTGCGCATTATCGGGGGGCGGCTGCGAGGGCGGCGTTTGGCCACCGTCAAAGGGACAATCCGCCCCACCGCCGCGCGGGTGCGGGAGGCGATTTTTAATATCCTGGCCGACAGGGTCCAAGGCAGCCAGGTCTTGGACCTCTTTGCCGGCACCGGCGCACTGGGGATCGAAGCCCTGAGTCGGGGGGCCGCAGGCGTCGTTTTTGTGGAACACCATCGCACCTCCCTGCAAGTCCTGGAAAGGAATCTCAGGCTCTGCGGGTTGGCCAAGGTCTGTCAGATTTACCCCATGCCGGTGCAACAGGCCCTGCCGCGCTTGGCCGGTCAAGGCAAAAAATTTCAGGTAATCTTTCTGGATCCGCCCTACGCACAGGGTTGGGCCGGGCGCACCCTGGCCCTGTTGGCCCGACTGCCGCTGCTGGATCCCTCCGCCACCATTGTGGTGGAACACAGCCGGGTCGAAGAGTTGGCCACCGCCTATGACGGCTTGGTATGCCAGGACCGTCGATTGTATGGAGACACTGCAGTCTCTTTTTATCACCCCATTGACCTGTCACATGCAACCGGAACGCCTCCCAGGCTGGCATGACCCCCAAGCAGGGGGTGCAGTGGCCCGGGGCAGGCGGGTCTGGAGGCTCAGGTGTGACGGGCTGAGGAAGGAGTCACTTTGGGCAAAATCGCCATTTATCCAGGGTCTTTTGATCCCATTACCAACGGTCACCTTGATCTCATCCAACGAGGCTTAAAAATCTTCGATGAAATCATCGTGGCCATTGCCGTCAACCCGGTCAAACAGCCGCTGTTCACCATTGAAGAGCGGGTGGACATGATCCGGCAGGTGCTCAATCATCACCCTCGGGTGCGTATTGACCACTTTACCGGCCTGTTGGTGGACTACGTGCGGCGCCAGAATACCAACGTCATTCTCCGGGGTCTGCGGGCCGTAAGCGACTTTGATTATGAATTTCAGTTGGCCCTCATGAACCGGCGCCTGGCTCCGGAGATTGAGACAGTTTTCCTCATGACCAGCCTCAAATGGGTCTTCCTGAGCTCCTCCATCCTCAAGGAGGCCGTCAGCCTGGGGGGCGTCTTGGAAGATATTGTGCCGCCGTTGGTCTTTCAACTGCTCCGCAAAAAGTTTGGAGTTGAGTAGCTTGACATTGTCGCGGTTATATCCGGTTTTTGGCCGTCTAGTTCTTTTAGTCCTCCTGGCGGCGAGTCTGAGCCTTGGGGGGTGTCGCCCCCGGGTGGAGGCACCGCCCCCACCGCTTGTGGAGGCAGCGCCGCCAGAGCCCATCATGCCGGGGCCAGCTCCCCATCTAATGCAGCCCAGCCTGGCTCCCAAGATCGCAGCCCTCCTGCAGCAGGTGGCCCTGCGTTACGACTATGGTATGAGTCAGGAGCAGCGCGATCAGGACTTTTCTGACAAAATCGCTTTAGCCCGGAAAACGCTTGGCCTGGAGCGCATCAAGGCCATGCGGGAGCGGAGTCTGGACCTGATCAACAGCAACGGCGGGGTGATTGCCTGGGAATATCTGCGGTTACAGAAGTGGCCGGATGGCACGCCGGTGGGCGTCACCTTGGCCGTCCCGGTCTGGGTCCCCAGCAAGGCGCAGCCGGTGCCCACCTATGCTGCCCTGGCCGAGACCTGGGAAGAGGTGGCCCTGACTAAACCCCGGCGGGCCGGATTGGTCTATTTTGCCAGCGACTTGCATGACATAAATGACAAGAGCCGGTACCGCACCGCCATCATGGAGGTGGAGATCAATAGCCTGCATGCCCCGTTAGCCGCCCTCCTGCTGGAATATATCTACCGGGAGGGAGTATATGAGCCCCAGAAACGGGTCCCTCTCCTGGTTATCAGGGGCGGGGAGGACACCTATGCCGCAGCGGCGGACAGCGGCCCCATTCAAGTGGATGGGCTGAATTTCACCGACGAGACGGGGGGTGATCTTAACGCTACGCGAGTGCGCCTCACTTATAGCAACCTGGCCGAAATTCACCACGGCCGTCATGTTAAGGCCTCCAACCACCGCTTGGGCTGCGCCCTGGATATCAATGATTTCAATTTCAAGGGGTTGGTGGATGGTATGCCCAACCAAGTCAGCGCCTCTTTGCGGCACTATAATCGGGATGGTATGCATGACTTGGACGCCCGCAACCTGCCAGCCTGGGTCTTCGAGGCCGCCAAAAAGGTGGGCTATCGCATCCCCCAAGATTGGACTTACGTCCGGGACACCCGGGACTGGCCCCACTTTGATTGCGGCACAAAATAAGGATCATCTCCACGGGCAAGGACAAGAATAGCTACATCCTCCCCTCTCTTTAAGATTCCAAGGCAATGGCCAAGGCGGTGGTTACCTTGACCAATTCATCGCTATTCTTGCGGAGGCGGCGGGAAAGGGCTTGGGCCAGGCGCAGGAGGATTTTAACCCCGATTTTGGGGTATTTTTCGAGAATCTGATAAAATTTGTCTTTAGTTAGTTCCAACATCAGGCAATCGGTCAAGGCGGTAACCGTGGCCGAACGCACCTCGCTCTCGATGAGGGCCATCTCCCCCAGGATAACCCCTTCCTCAGCCCGGAACCGGACCATCACTTTTTCCCGAGGCGTGTCCTCTCCCAACTCCAGGGTTAGGCGTTTGGTAATGCTAACCGTGCCCTCACACATGATATACATGACCTCTCCCGCCTCTCCTTCCCGCATGATTACTTCGTCGGCTCGGAAACGCCGGGGGGTGGTGGCCATGAGGATGAGGTGCAGCTCTTCATCCGTGAGATCTTTGAGGATCTCGTTTTTCTTGATGTATGTTAAATATTCCGTCTCTTGGAGACCCATACGCCTGCTCACTTATCGGCTCTGGAGAGAGGGCGGCCGGGTGGCAATGACCACAGCGACCTCCTGGGGATTGAGGACATAATCGGCGGGAGGATTGATGTGGAACTCTATTTTTCTTCGGCCGAACAGGTGGGTCTTGCCGGCTTCGGTAAACTTGCGGAAGATAAATTCATCGATGGCCGAGGGTTCCGGCGATAAGAGCTCTTCCAGGCGGATCTTATAACCCTCGGTGTATAGGCCCACCAACAATGAACCATAGTCAGCTTGCAGGACTGCTGCCAACTCCCGGACCGGCTTGCCGACAAAACGGGAGGGGATTTTGACACTCCAAAAATTGGGGCCCTCGGGAGCCAAAAGGGCCTGCATGATTTTAAAGAGCCCCTCGGATTCGATGCTGGAGGCAATGAGGGAACTGTCGTATTGGCCACGGACAATGATATCATCCACATGGGCCCGTTCCAGATGGCTGCGATTCTCGGCAAAAATGACCTCGGCCGTGATGGGGATTTTGGGAGCCAGAGATTTGACAGCCAAAGCCGCCAATCAGGTTTTCTGATCCACCTGCTCCCGGGGGATTTGGTCATCGGTGCGGTCTGCCAAGATAATCACCCGGCGGGCCTTCGGCAAATTGGTTTTGCCCAGAATTTCTTCCCGGGAAAAATCTCCCCGTACGAAGCGGAGATGCTGATCTGAAAAGGTTAAGAGGAGCTGTTCAAAATGCTCCGGCGGCAGAGTATTCACCAGAACCACCGGCGTTTGCTTTTCCAGGCGATAAAAGAGATTGCGGAGGACCTGTTCGCCCCCCCGATTCCAGCCCAGGATGACAATATGATCGTGTTCTGTAATGGCAGCCAAACCTCTCTCCCTGCGAAATTTCCGCTCCACAAAGATGGACGCCACCGTGGCCGTCAATAAACTCAAGGCGATAAGGCCGGATAACATGAGGAAAAACCCGACAAGACGGCCTGGTGCGGTTTGCGGCACTACATCGCCATATCCCACCGTGGTGATAGTAACCATGGCCCACCAGAGGCCGCGTCCGAAACTTGTCCAGAACGTATCGGTTTCGCCACCTTCCGACAGGGCGTAGCCCAAACCTCCCACCAGAATAATGAGAAAGACACTGCCCAGGAGGAAAAAGATCTTTTCTTGGTGGAGCAGGTGCAGAAAATTGGTCAGACCGAGGTGGCTGCTGAGCCGCCGCCAAAAACTTTTGCCTTCTCTGCCGGGGCGCTGGCCGCGGCCCCAGAGCTTGGTCACCATGGTCCTGAAATCAGTCACAGCCTGGGGAGGTCCCCTTCTGCCAATGGGCCAACAGGTCCGTCGCAGTAAACAGCGCAATCAGATCAAACCCCGCTTGGGCCACCCGTTCCCGGGCCCCCTCCTGCCGGTCCACGAGACTCATGACCCGGACAATCTGCCAGTCCGTCTCCTCCTGGACCCGTTGGCAGGCGGTGAGGAGAGAGTCCCCGGTAGTGGCCACATCATCGACGATGGCCACCCGGGCCCCGGCCGGGAGCAGCGGACCTTCAATGGAGCGCCGCTGGCCATGTTTCTTGGGTTCTTTGCGGATCAGGAAGCCCTGGCAGGGCTGCCCCTCAGCAAAACTCTGGGCGGCCACCGCCGCCACAATGGGGTCTGCCCCCAGGGTCAGGCCACCGATGGCCTGGACCTGGACCTCGGCCAGCAGAGGCAAAAGGAGTTTGGCGGTAAGCCAGGCACCTTCGGCCGATAAAGTTACCCGGCGGCAGTCAATGTAATAATCGCTTTGTTTGCCAGACGATAAGATCACCGGCTGCCGGAAATAAGCCTGTTGGACCAGAAGCGTCAGGAGGCGTTGCCGCATAGTATTGCCTTTTTTGACTGCGCAATGGCGGTTGGTGTTAGGGATACATGTTGCCTTGATGGTTATTTTTTCATTCTTGGTCGAGACCAAGCCTTGGCAGGCTAAACGGCAGGCCAATGGAGCCATTCTGCCAGGAGCCACGGTCTTGGTTTTGATCAATGACTTTCCATGGTAATTGCCCGTGATTCGTCAATCACGATTGGTGACACTCCTCACACCGGATGGGGCCGGCCTTGCGACCTACCTGCCGAATCTTGAGGTGGCAGCCTTTGCATTGACGATGAAAGGCGTTTTTCAGGTCTAGTTGTCCTGGTTGAGGTCGGGCACTATGGCACGTTTCGCATTTGGCCACGGGCATCCCTTCCCGCCAGACGTTGCGTCGCTGCACATAGTCATGATGGCAAGCGGTGCAAGCCACCCGGGCCTGCTCATGCGGCTGGTGGCGAAAGAGCACTGGCCCCTTCTCCCGGCGCGGGAAACTGCTGCTGTCTAACTGCGTTAGCGGCTGCGGGGTGGTGGGCCCGACTCCCTTGGCTCCCAGCAAAAGACCGCATAGGCAGACCAGGAGGAAACAGCCATGCCAACCCATAAGGCGCCGCCAAGCTTTATAACAAAATGCACCCAAAAGATATACCGCCCCCCTATCCTCTCCCTCGACCAGCGTGAGGAGAGGGCACAAGGAATAGACAGCCAGTTAAGCGCCACGGAGTAAGTGCTGCCGTTCTCGGCGCCATGGTCAGGATTGTGGCGTCACCGGATAAAAAATGCCGTTGAGGAGTCGCACCACAGCCAGATCGGGATAATAATCTATGATATTCAGGCCGGCATAGGCTTGGTCCAGCCGGAAAATGTATTGCAGATCCAGCTCCAGGGCGTCGGCCAGGATGACCCGGTTAATCCCGGCATGGGCCACAATGAGGAAGTTCTGACCCTCATGGCGTTGACGGAGGTCCTGCAGCGCCGGCAGGACGCGTGCTTGCAGATCCCGGAGACTCTCGCCGCCGGGGATACGATAGTTGGCCAGATCGGCGAAGCGCTGCCGCAGTTCCTCGGGATAGCGTTCCATAATCTCCTGGAAGGTCAGACCCTCCCAGATGCCGAAATTGATTTCCCGGAAGGCTGGGATGGTTTGGATCTCTAGCCCCCGACCGTGGCCGATGATAGCGGCCCCCTGTCGGGTCCGGGTAAGATCGGAGGCATAAATACCGGCTAGTGGCACATCCCGGAGATAAGCTGCCAGGGCCTCACATTGCCGGATGCCGGTGGGGCTCAGGTCAACAT
>CAZARS010000012.1:10012-39165 GCA_964487625.1 uncultured Desulfobacca sp. | reverse complement strand
ATCAGCAATTCCCTCGTGATGATCATCAGCCTCAGTCTGGGTCTGCTCATCGGCCTCCTGCTCATGCTTGCTTTTTATCGCCGACGGACCCGGGCCATGGCCGCGGCCTCAACTCCCCAGCAGACGCCAGAGTCCCAGGGCGAACAGCCCCATGAGGAGGAGAAGAAATCCTAGGGCTACCAACATTCCTGCCAGAATCAGGGCAAGGAGAGCCCTGCCCCAGGAGAGCCCCAAGGTCTGGGACAGCCCGATGATCACGAGCACGGGCTGCCACACCTGTGCCAAGAAACCTCCCAGCCAAGGGAGAACGCCAAGCACCATGGCCGCTTGGGAATAGGCCACCAGCCGGAAGACCGCCTCATACGTCACCTCCGCTGGCCCCAGCCACCGCAGGGGCAGCCACAGAACCCCACTGGTCAGAAACTGCGATGCTACCACATAAAAAGGAACTAAGAGGATAATCCCCATGATCAGCAAGGGCTCTGGGGCTAGGTCCCCCAATTGGACAGAGACGAGTCCTGTTGGCAAGGCGCCCAGGATGGAGCCTTGCAGCACCGTGGTCCATGTTAGGAGGCTCAACATTCCTGCCGTTCCTGCCAACAAGGCAAAGCCCAAGGGATCTCCCAGGCCACCACTCAGAGCCAGCCCCGCGAAGAAACGTTTCGGGTGCCAGAGAATCTGCCCCAGGGTGAGAAAAATGGCTGATACGCTGGGGTGTGTCTCATCCTCCCACGGTACTGGCAGGTCAAATTCTTCCCCCGCCAAGACCTCATCAGTGAGGGGCCAATCATTGGGCGGCAAACTCATCGAGCCCTCTTTCCAATAGGGTTTTTACCAACTTGGGGCTTTCCACCCCATACCAAACCATTTCTTCCCCGCGCCATGGTCGGATAACCACGCTGCCTACCCCCAGGAGGGTCTGCGTCAGACCGATGCGCACCCCAATGGCTTGAATCTCTTCCCAGGCCAGGTGATCCTCCCGAGCCGGATACCGCTGGACTCGGCGGACCCCTGTGGCATCCATTTCGTAGTGTTGGCCGAATCTTAGAAAAAAAACTGCCCCCAATAATATTAGGCCCAAGAACATGCCTAATTCCGGTGAGAGAAAAATGCGCCTGGCAAACTCAGGATTAATCTGAGGACCGAACCAACAGATGGCAATGGCTACATAATACAAATAAAAGGCTGCCCAAGAGGGGGTAAACACTTTCTTGGTCCTGTTAACGGGCTCCTGTTCAACCATATTCTATCCTGTGTGGATTTTCCTGTTAATATACCACTCGAAAACCTTGCTGGTCACCGATAAAAGGTTCGTATGACACCTCGACCTTGTCCACCACGGCGTACGGCGGCCCTTTGTGGCACCACAGCAGCATCTGGGCGACGGCCTTTTTCTCTCCTTCCAGGAGGGCCTCCACATCGCCATTGGGCAGGTTTCGAACCCAGCCGTTGACCCCCAAACGGCGGGCTTCATCCCGGGCCGAGGCGCGGAAAAAAACGCCTTGGACCCGGCCGGAAATGATCACATGGACGCGGCTTTTATTGTCGTTCATGCTTTTCTCCCCACCAGTCTGTCGAAATCTGCTTCATCCAAGATGGTCAGGCCCAATTCTTTGGCCTTGGTGTATTTGCTGCCGGGTTCAGCCCCCACCACCACGTAATCGGTCTTGGCCGACACCGAGCTGGCCACTTTGCCTCCCAAAGCCGTCACCAAGGCCTTGGCCTCATCCCGGGAGTATTTGTCCAGGGCCCCGGTAAAGACCACGGTTTTGCCGGCCAAGGGGGAGGGAAGGGGTTTGGCCGGCGGTTGAGGGACCACTCCAGCCTCCCGCAATTTATCCAAAAGAAGGCGATTCTTCTCGCTCTGAAAGAAATCCCGGATACTGCCCGCCACCTGAGGGCCGATGCCCTCGATCTGCAAGAGTTCCGCCTCATTGGCCCGGGCCAGAGCCTCCAGGGACTGGAAGTGCTGGGCCAAAAGGTTGGCCGTGGCCTCTCCCACATAGCGGATGCCCAGGGCATAAATAAACCGTTCCAGGGGCGGGTTTTTACTCCCTTGGATGGCCCCGATGATATTCTGCGCGGATTTTTCGGCAAAACGCTCTAAGGGGAGCAGATCGGCCACGGTGAGACGATAGAGATCGGCTACGTCCTGGATAAGACCGGTATCCACCAGCTGCTCCACAATCTTTTCCCCCAGACCATCGATATCCATGGCCCCCTTGCTGGCAAAATGGCGGATGGCCCGCTTCAGTTGGGCGGCACAATCGGGGTTGGGGCAACGGGTAACGGCTTCGCCCGGAGGGCGGACCAAGCGGGTGCCGCAGACCGGACAATGGGTTGGCATGGTGAAGGGCTTTTCCTGGCCGGTGCGTTTGCTGGTAATTACCTTGACTACTTCAGGAATAACGTCCCCGGCCCGCTGTACCAGCACCCAATCCCCTTCCCGGACATCCTTGCGGGCCACTTCGTCTTCGTTGTGCAAAGTCGCCCGGCTAACGGTGACGCCGCCCACTTCCACTGGTTCCATGATGGCCGTGGGGGTCACGGCTCCGGTCCGCCCCACCTGGACAATGATTTTTTTTATCCGGGTAGTGGCCTGGGTGGCGGTGAACTTGTAGGCCAGGGCCCAGCGGGGGCTCCGGGTTTTGAGGCCCAGTCGGGCTTGGAGATCCAGGCGATCCACCTTGATGACCACGCCGTCAATTTCATAGGGGAGGCCGTGGCGCTGTTGCTCCAGGCGGTGGTGGTAGGCAATGGCAGCCTCTATGCCTTGTTGCTGTTCCACGTAGGGATTAACCCGCAACCCCCAGGCTTTCAGAGTGTTCAGGACCTCCCAATGGCTGCTAAAAACCTGGCCGCTGATCTCGCCGATGCCGTAACAGAAGATTTTCAAGGGCCGGCTGGCGGTGACGCTGGGATCCAGTTGGCGCAAAGAACCGGCCGCGGCGTTGCGGGGATTGGCAAAGGCCGGCTCCCCCTTGGCCTCCCGCTCCTGATTCAGTTTTTTGAAATCCGCCACGTCCATATAGACCTCACCCCGCACCTCTACTAGGGCCGGGACAGGGACCACATCCCCCCGGAGGCGCAACGGGATGGTCTTGACCGTCTTGAGGTTCTGAGTAACCTTCTCCCCCCGCCAGCCGTCCCCCCGAGTGGCGCCAACAGTAAGGTGACCGTGCTCATAGGTGAGATTGACGGCCACCCCATCCATTTTGGGCTCCAGCACATAAATGATCGGGTCTGTCTGCCGGAGGAACCGTTTGAGGCGGTTTTCAAATTCCCGGGCCTCGCCTTCGCTGAAAGCATTTTCCAGGGAGAGCATGGGTTGGCGGTGTGCCACCGCTTCGAAGCGCTCGGCCGGGCGGCCACCAAGCCGCTGGGTAGGGGAATCAGGGGTTACCAGCTCGGGGTACTGTTCCTCCAGCTGCTGCAATTCCCGGAAAAGGCGATCATACTCCACATCGGCAATCTCCGGCTCGTCCAGGACATAATAGCGGTAATCGTGGTAATTGATCAATTCCCGGAGTTGGGCTACCCGGGCGGCAACGGCTGCGTCGACCATAGGGCGCTCTACCTCGTGGCAAGGCAATACGGCTATCGTTCTTGGCACCGTGTATTCATGATCTTAGGTCAGCCTGCGGCGCTGGTCAAGGGAAAAGGTCAGTGGACCAGGGTTGGCCCCGGCATTCTAGCCCTGCATCCTTAGCCACTCACTATACCGGCTGGAGCTCGATCTGCCCCCAAGCCCCCAGCTTATCCCGGTAAATAATGACGGCGCCTCTAATGTTCGGGATCTCGGCCACCCACGCCAGAGCCGGAGCCAGGTCATCTTCGCGTTTGACCCGATTGCCCAGGGCCGTGGCTGCGGCGTCGGCCACTGCCGCGTTGTCAGCCAGGACACAGGCGGCATCGGCATGGCCGAAACTTAAGGAATGGCCGACGGTGCCAGAAGAGGTGCAGACTCCCAAGGGGGTCATTTCGGGGCGGATCACGAGGCCGATCTTGAGACTCAACGGCGAGGTCCCGGCATAAAGGGCCACGGTGGCCGGAGCCTGCAGGCGCAAGAAAATATCGCCCCCATTCTCCACGATGACCTCTTCACTCTGGGCAAGCAAGGACCGCCCTACCTGCTGCGCGATGGCCCCGGCCACGGCCGCCATGGGGCCCACTGCAGCCAAGCGTCCGGCCAGGATCATCTCCTGAACCAAAGGTGGGGCCAGAGGGTCCGCTGGCCAAGGCTCCAAGGTATCCACGAACTCAGGGTGAGTAGCGATATATTGTTCTAACCCCCGCCGGGCTTCATAGACCGCGGTGGTGGCCAACGCAGTGAGGTCACTCTGTGCTTGGATCAAAAGATCAGTCTGCTGCACCTTAACCCGAAAGGCCCGGAGATGGGGCCGCGCCACTTTTGTCCGATAAGGCAAGTCCGTCATAAAACTGGCCAATAGCTGTGCTGCCCCGCCGGTCGGCCCAGGCGAGCAGGTGCCTCTCAGTGCCTGCTAAGGGCTAAACCACGGGCTGACAAGTTCTCGCTTTCTGGTGAATTATTGCCTGAGCCTTTGGCTCCCCAGAGATTATGAAAATCCAGATGGCCCAGGCTTGCCAGCCTAGGCGGAGGGCAGCAGTGCCGCAGGCAATATTTTATCCATCTTCTTGTGAGCCGCAGGGGCGGCGCAATTATTGCTGCTGGATATGGAGCTCAACCATACTTCTCATCGCTCTCCCTGAAGCTGGACTCTATTTCCCTTCCTCAACCCATGAGTGTGAGGAGCACCACCCCGAGGACCATGCTTGCCGCTCCCAGACTGCGTCGAGCTACCTGTCCTTCGCCCAGCCATAGGCTGCCGTAAAGGACACTAAACAGCAGGCTGGTCCTTTTGACGGCAATGAGATAAGCTGCTGGGGCCTGCTGGATCCCATAATAATGACACAAGATGCTGGCGGCCATGCAGGCTCCCACTAGTAAACCCCAGAAGGGTTGTTCCACCAGTTGTTTGCCGGGCCGAGAGCTCAGGGGATAGCCACTCAGCATGACCCCGACGAAGACCGTGGGATAGAAGAGGCCGAAAAACGTCGGGGAGGAGGCCAACACCGCTTTTTTGCCCAAAGCCGAGGTCAAGGCATAGAGGGCTGCTGCCAGGAGCATACAACGCAGCCCCGGCTGTCGCCAGAGGGCCGTGAGCGGTGTCCACCAGCCCCCCTGACGTTCGGAGTAATTAACGAGATAGCTGCCGGCGGCAATAGCGACGATGCCTAAGATTCCCCACAGGTTGAGGGCTTCCCCCAAGACCAGCCAACCTGTGAGGATCAGGAACAGAGGCGTAAAGGCCATGAGAGGGGCAGCTTGGGAAAGCGGGGCGTGGCGCAGGGCCGCCATATAGAGCAAACTGGCCGACACTTCCAAGGGCAGGGCGGCAGCCACGGTGAGATAAAACTCCTGGTCCAGATCAGGGACCGGCGTCCATAACCAACCCAGGCTCAGGAGAGGCACCGCATAGCCCAGGCGCACCAAGGTCATCCCATAAGGGCTGAGGTGGGTAAAGGAACGTTTTAACAGGGCATCCGCCGTGGCCAACGCCAGCGCCGATCCGAGGCCCCAAAAAAGCCAGACAAAGGCCATCACCCCCTCACCAGCCACCAGGTGTCCTGGCCAGTCGGGCGGTCATCCCGCTGTGGTGAGGGCCCGGACCCGGGCCAGCAGGAGGTCAGCAGCCTGATCTACTTCCTGCTCCGTGGTGTAACGGCCTACACTGAGGCGCACAGCACCCTGGCCGATCTCGGGCGGCACACCCATGGCGGCCAGGACGTGGGATACCTTGACCTCTGGACCATGACAGGCAGCGCCGGTGGACGCCGCCAGATCGGGCAAACCGGCCAGGATATCCGCACCCCGCAAGCCAGGGAAAGAGACGTTTAACGTGTTGGGCAAACGTTCCCGGAGCGGGCCGTTCAGGATCAAGGCAGGAAAGCCGTCCTGCAGACGCTGGTGCAGACGATCCCGTAAGGTCTGGAGATGAGCCATGTCTTCGCCCAACCGGTCTTGGGCTACCTGGCAGGCCAAACCGAGGGCTACACTGAGGATAACATTCTCGGTCCCAGCCCGACGCCCTCCTTCTTGGGAGGCGCCATGCAACAGAGGCGTCAGGGACTGTCCGGCCTGGATATAAAGGGCGCCAATGCCTTTGGGGGCATAGAGCTTATGGCCAGCCACCGTCAGGAACGCCACGCCCAGCGATTGGACCGCTACAGGTATCTTGCCCACGGCCTGGGCCGCATCTGTATGCACCTGGATGCCATAGTCCTGTGCCACCCGGCAGATGTCGGCCACCGGTTGGAGCGCGCCGGTCTCATTATTGGCCAACATGACGGAAATTAGCACCGTCTCGGGGCGGATCGCTTTGCGGATGTCTTCGGGGTCCACCAACCCCTGGCCATCCACCTGCACGAAGGTTACGTCCCAACCCTCTTCCAGAAGGAAGAGGCAAGGGTTAAGTACGGCGGGGTGCTCGATGCTGGTGGTGATGAGATGTCGCCCCCGATCACGTTGTTGATGAGCCACGCCCTTGAGGACCCAGTTGTTGGCTTCGGTGGCACCACTAGTAAACACGACTTCAGCGGGTTGGCACCCGAGCAGGGCTGCAACCTGGGAGCGGGCCAGCTCCACCGCGGCTTTAGCCCGCTGCCCCAAGGGGTAGTCACTGCTGGGATTGCCGAATTCCGCCCGTAAATAAGGCTGCACCCCCTGGATCACTTCTTCAGCTAACGGCGTCGTGGCATTATAATCAAGATAAATCATGCAAGCTCCTCTGATCCTGACAACCCTCGCTGCCCTTGGACCCTCCCTATCTTCCCCTATCTTAATCCCATTTAAATATACCCTAAAAAAAATTACTTGATAAGTCTTAGGTTTTATCTGCTCAGAAACTAAGGTACAGCTTTCTGGACACCGATTGGGGGGGGCAGACAAGGCCAGGCGTGTTAGGGGATACCTGACAGAAACCGAGAAAAAAAGGAACAAAAAAGGGTTCAGGCTATGATACTCTGTTGCTGGAGCAATGGTAAAGTTGACGATGGGCATTTGCCCCCGGCACTCTCATATTCTCCAATTTTAATCCTGCTTACACCTGAACTGTAGCCGGAACCTTTACGATCGAGTAGATAACCGGCAACACGGTCCAGGTGACCGGTACAGGGGGGTTCTAGCTTACGAAGGGCTCGGAGGCTTTCAATGGTTCTCTGGCGTGGAAAACGATAACTGCCTTAGGCTCCTGCACTGTTTTAAATTACAAAGGCGAGGCCAATCTGCCCCCGAATAGTAGCCAGGGACCTTTTACCGATCCCTTTTTAGGAGAGCTGCTACAAGGAGGGATAACGACTCTATCCTTTACTGGTCCCAAGACCTTGGAAGAATTAAAAAATACTGAACTATCAACGAGTTGGTCGGGCAGCATTTCAGCCGTCCCCATCCCCGGGGGCCTGCTGGTCTTTGGCTTGGTACGCCTACTGGCCCATGGTCGGCGGCAAGAGAACTAAACCGCTCGTTCTCTTAAGGCATGAAGTAAAGGGCGGGCGTGGGGGGGCGGGCCTCAGCCCGCCCTTACCAGATCCCTCTGGATGATGGCGACCTTCTCGGGGGGCAACGCCCCCTCAGAAAATGATGGCTTGTGTGACGCTCACCTCTATCCTCTCCGCACGGTAGGGAGAGGGAGCTGAGGACTTTCCGGGTAGACACTAAATAGCACTATCTTCTCTCACACGGTACAATCAATAATATGTTAATTGACATCAGCTTCATAAAATTTTCCGCCATAATATCCGAAACGATACAGTAGGTTGGTCGTTTTGAAAATAAAACCAGTTTCACTTCCTAAATAATTAGCTCCGGTGACATTTAAAGGGGTATAAGTAGTATTATTTTCATAATTGTAGTAGGAAGTTACGATAACTTTCCCATTATTGCTGCTATCGTCTGCAGGGCTACCTCCGGTAATGATATAATACCCATTTTGTCCATTTTCGTCAACTTTGTTTAATGTATAGTTTTTATAGTAAATATTATTAGCGGATCGATATACAATTCCTTGATAATAATCACCATTTTTGTCGTTATAATAGAAAATAAAATTATAGGCAATGTTTGCCGCAATATCAGCTTCATAGAATTTGCCGTCAGTATATTTCCCGAACCGATAAATATCGTTGTTATTTTGGATGATATAATTAATTTCACTGCCAAGATAGTTAGTTCCGCAAGCTACACTGCTGTTGACGGGAGTGTAAGTGTTGCCGGTTTCGGCATCATAGTAACTAGAAACAAAGACCTTGCCATTTTGGGAGAGGTCAAAGCCACTGGTGATGCCGGTAATGGTATAACTGCCGATTTTGCCATTTTCATCCGTAATATTTTTCTTGTACGTCAAAGAGTAGAGATTGGGGGCGCCAAAAACATAGCCGGTGTAATAATCTTTGCCGCCATAGGTAAATTGGAAATTATAGCGATAGGCCTGATCCGCTTCATAAAAGGTATTGGGATCCAAGGTGCCCTTGCCTTTCCCGAAATAGAAGTCCGCAGAGCCCTGTGAGATGATATAGCCCCCCTCACTTCCCAGGAAGTTATTGCCGGCTGGGAGATTATTCCGCAAAGGTGTATACGTCTTTTGGCTTTCTGCATCATAATAGCGGGATAGATAGACCTGACCATTCAGACTACTATCCACATAGGCCCGTACCCCCAAAAGGTAGTAATTTCCTATGAGGCCATTTTCGTCTTTGATCTTCGGAGCATTGTTATAGCCTGGCGGGGCATAGACGGTGCCGGTATAGTAATCTCCATTACCGAAGAAAAATTTAAAGCTATAGGCGCAGGCAACCTCGGCCTCATAATACCCGCCGCCGAAGAAAAACTCCGGTTTGCCCGCCTGGATAATATAGTCATATTCACTACCCAGATATTCCCAGCCTACAGCTTCGCCGGCACTGACGGGTGTAAAAGTTGCATTGGCTTCTTTGTCATAATATTTATTTACAATAACTTTTCCCATTAAATCATCATTAATTATAGGTTCATATAATAACTTAAAACTGCTGATGTAATATTTACCTTGGGAGCCATTCTCATCTATTGTTGCTTTGGAATATCCTGCATAATAGCCATAATCCATTCTGGCCCAAACGGTTCCTTCATAAAAGTCTCCATTGCTATAGGTATATTTAAAGGCATATTCCACCCAGACGAGATCAGCCTCAAAAATAACCGGGATGGAATTTTTTAGCCCTGCTCCGAAAAAGTATTCTGGGACATTATTTCGGATAATATAATCTTTTTCGCTCCCTAAGTAATTCAAGCCAACCCCTTTGGCCAGGTTATCCACCGGCGTGTTACTCTCCGGTGACCGGAAGCCCACGGGAGTAAAACTCTTATTGCCTTCATTATCATAGTACTTGGTAACAAAGACTTGGCCATCCCGGCGATTATCAAAGCCCCCGATAGCCCCAGTGATTTTGTATTCCCCCAGGAGGCCATGCTCATCCGCCAAGGATTTGGTATAGCCGACAAAATATCCTTGGGAAGCGGGGGCATAAACAAAGCCTTCATATTTATCGCCATTTTTAAAAAGATAAGTGAAAGTGTACCGGCTGGAATTGCCCACGTCTGCTTCATAATTTATGTTATTATAATTTCCGAAATAAAACTGGGGCTCATTACTTTTGATGATCCAGCCATATTCATAACCTAAATATCCTCTCGACCCTATTGATACCGGGTTATAAATAGTTTTATCTTCTGAATTAAAGTATTGATTGATGATAACTTTGCCATCATTGCTGTGATCATAATATCCTTTAATTCCGGTAATTACATATACTCCCAGTTGATCATTTTCATCTTTCTTTTTAAAACTATAAAAATCCGTACTACTTTTATAATAATAACCATAGGTCGGCTTGGCATATACGGTGCCGGTATAATAATCCCCGTTGCCGAACGTATAATTAAAAGAATAAATTACGGAAACATCTGCCTCGGCGATGTATTTATAAGTTGAAGTAGAATAGTAGCCAAAATAAAAGCAGGATTTGCCGGTTTCCTGAATATAATCACGCTCACTACCCAATCCCTGAGTCCCCACCGCTTTGCCAACGCTCACAGGAATGAACATGTTATCGCTTTCTTTATCATAATATTTATCTACATAGATATAATTATTTTTGGATTCGTCACTACTCATCGTCACGTTAGTAATTTTATAGGTGCCGTTATTTTTGGATTCATCCATCATGGTTTTCGTATAGCCGATGATATATAAGCTATAATCAGGGGAGGTGCTGTTAATATAGCCACGACCTTGATAAACATCCCCTTCAGAATAGGTATAAGTGAAGGTAAAATATTTTGAGGCCAGAGCCTGATTAACTCCAAAGGCCAAGCAAATGATAAAAAGCCCAGCCATCGCAACTGATAATACTTGCCATGTCTTCTGTTTCATCGCTTTTTTCCTCCTTCCTCAGATAGTCTTAAAATTCTACCTACATCCTCGAAGGCCATAGTAGCCTGTGAGAAAACGGGTTACCCAGGCAAGGAACAAAAGAAGAAATTGCTCCCGAAGCTTCGGCGGGAAATTTCGGCCATTGTGGACCTCTTAGGGACATCCCACGGTTTTCCCACTCCAGCGTATGTACCATTTCCTAAAAATTCTTCTTTCCAGTTATATCGGCTGGTTTAAGGAATTCTTAAATTTCAGGCGGGGTAACTCAAGTTCTGTCTATTAGTCAAGCCTAATTGAAGCCGCCCTGCTCTCCGAGAAATAGACCAGTAAAAATGTTGGGATCTCTTGAGCGCAGGGAGATTCAAGATGCGGAAAAGGCGGCTTGCCGCGGAGTAGATCATGAGCATCTTGCGGGAGTCAGAGAGTGGGGCGAACTGACCGCGGGCGTTATTTGCCGGGCCCACGGCGTTTCCGAGGAATCTTTTTACTGCGGGCGGCAAAAGTATGGCAGCCTAGAGGTGTCCGCGGCCCGACGCCTGAGGGAGTTGGTGACGAAAATACTTGTCTCAAAAGGCTCTTGGCCAACCAAGATCTGGAGATCGACGCCAGGCAGGCAGTGCTGGCAAAAAAGTGGTAGGCGCACCGCTGCGGCGGGCAGGAGTCCGGCTCTGGATCAAGCGCAGCCGGTCGGCATGATGCAGCTGGGCGCTGCTGTGGATCAGCCGCGCCGCGTATCCTTCTGTGGCGCACCCCAGGGATGACGGGCCTCTGGCTGCCAGGTTGTGGCAGATCGACCCAACATAGCACCGTTATGGTTATCGGCGGGCCTGGGCGTTGCTGGTGCGGGCCGGTGCCACGCTTAACCCGCAAAAAGGAGGGGCTGGCCCGGCCAGGGAGACGCCGGAAGCCTCGGCGGTCGTCATGGGGGGCAGTTCCTCTGCAGGCGCTCCAGCCTAACCATGTCTGGACCTATGATTTTCTGGAGGATGCCACCAGTGACGGCCCCGCTTACGGCTGCCCACGATCCTGGCTGGATATGACAACCAAGAGCGTCTCCAGCAGCTTGGGTTATCTTACTCCAGGGGGGGTGCGGGCCGCTTGGCAAGAAACCCAAGCGGGGCGCGGCCCCCGCACCCCCGGAGTTGAGTATTTTTTGGGGCCGCCGGCTGAGCAGGAAAAAAAACGGGCAGAGTAACCTGCCCGACCGTCAGGACGCCGGATTCGACGCTCGGGCCGCTTTCCAGCGTCGCCCTATCCTGCGAACCGGCAATTGGACGATCTCATTCACCCAAGGCTTCGGCTAGCGTGGCAGCTTCAAAACCAGGGATCTAACATTTTCAATGGTCCTAAAAAGGGGGAGGTCTATAGCTATCATGAATAACCTTATTCCCATTCCTCTCTAATCCATACCTTCTAACCCCGCACCTTATGCTGCTTGGGAGGGCAGAGCTTTGGTTTCCCAGGCAGAGCCGGCCATGACCACCCGATTGCGGCCGCTCTGCTTGGCCTGGTAAAGGGCGGCGTCCGCCGCTTGCAGGAGGGTGGCGCTATCTTGACCATGCTGGGGGTAGTAGGAGACTCCCAGGGAGATAGTGATTTCCCCCAGCAATTTTCCATGAAAATAAACCTCTAAGTTTCGGGCGCCGGCGCGGATCTGTTCGGCCCGTTCCATGATGGTCTCCGCGGTGATTTCTGGGAGGATCAGGGTGAACTCTTCGCCGCCATAGCGACAGGCAATGTCTTCAGCCCGGATAGAACCTTGGAGATAACGGCCAAGAACTGCCAAGAGGTGGTCACCAGCCTCATGGCCATAGGTATCGTTGAAGCGTTTAAAATGATCCACATCTAACATGATCACCCCGAGGCCGACCTGCCGCCGCTGAGCCCGAGCAATTTCCCGTTCCAAGGTTTCGATAAGATAGCGCCGGTTAAAGAGGCCGGTGAGGGCGTCTCGGATGGCCTGATGCCGCAAGGTTTCCCGCAACTTCAGATTGGCCAAGGAAAGAGAGATGTGCTCCGCCAAGGTGCGCGCCAGATTCTGCTGGGCCTCACTCAGTCCACGGACAGTAGCATCCCCTGCGGCGGCTGGGGCCGTAACTTCCAGATACAGCAAGCCCAAAATTTCGTTCTGGGCATTGAGAGGCATGCAGAAATAGTCACCGACACTCTTTTTATCAATGTGCTGACAGCGAGGGTGAATGAGATTGCCGGGACTCAGCCCACTGGCATAGGGCCTCCCCTGCCGTAGGGCCCAACATTCTCTGGGAGTAAAGATCGTCTCGCTGGCCTGCACCTCACCCCATTGGGCCGACAGGGCCAGCAGGTTATTGGAAGGGTTCAGGAGATATAAGCCGCCGTTGGCGTCTGGAAAAAGCTCAATGCCGAACTGGCTGATGATGGGATAGGCCTCATCAGGCGTCTCGCATATCTGTAAGAGCTCCACCATCTTGCCGATGAGGCTGATTTCCTTATTTGTTTTCTCCAGGGCAGCCATGGCCGCCTGTAATTCCTGATTGGCCGTCGTGAGGGCCAATTCGGCGCGGCGTTGCTCTGTCAGATCAACGAAACTGATGAGTACATAATCAATCTGATCGATGCGGATGGGGGCGGCGGTCTTCCAGATGGGCAGCAAGGAGCCATCGGCACAGCGCAATTTCCCTTCGGCCCGGGCGGCAAGACCAGCAGCCCTGGCTTGTTCCTGTCGGGGACAAAGAAAAAAGTCCTGCCGAGAACGGCCGATGATCTGGTCCCGATTCAGACCGACCATACTGGCTGCTTGGGGGTTGACCTCAGTGATTTGTCCGTTTTGTTGATTAATCACCATGACCCCCACGCCCACGGCCTCAAGAACACTCTTCCAGAACCGCTCGCTCTCTTTGAGGGACTGCTCCATCTCCTTTTGCAAGGAGATATCAAACATAACCCCGCTGACGAAATCGATGCGTCCCTGTTCATCGAGGACGATCTGACTCCGCTCGGCCAACCACACGATTTGCCCATCCTTGCGACGGATACGGTACTCTCGCCGGTAGGCCCCATCACCTTTCAAGGCCTCCAGGAAGATCTTTTTACTGGCAGCCCGATCTTCCGGCAGAATAACCTCTGGCCAGGTTATTTGGCCTGTGGAGAAATCTTCTCTGGTATAACCTGTGACCTCTACCACTTTTTCATCAACAAAATCCACCCGGCCGTCGGCGTAGCCCCGATAGACCAAGGCCGGGATAGTTTGGACCAGGAGCCGGTAATTTTTCTCGCTCTGGCGCAACACATTTTCCATGCTCTGTTGTTCTTTGATTTTCTGGTGCAGTTGGCGGGAAGCAAACACAATACCCCAGAGTCCCACTAACCAGAGGAAACCATGGGCTAGAAGGATGTTCCGGGTGGCACGGTGCCCCGTCGCCGCCAAAGTGGAGAGGGGCAGGGCCACACTAAGCCCACCAGCCACTTGGCCAACTTTGAGGTGGTGATGGCAGTCGAGGCAGCGTTCGCCAGCCACCAAGGGATGCATGAAGCGGAAATACGGCTGTTGAGCGATCTCGGTGATGCCACTCACCTCTGAAGCACCTTGCGAGAGTTGTTCTAGGGCCTGTTGCTCCCAGGGGTCTGGGGCATTCTGGGGACGAAGAGGCTGCAGACTGGTGAGATGACCTTTAAATTCTGACTTCTTGTTTGCCAACTCATAGATCTGGCGGATCATCAGGGAGGAATTAATGGCGGTGAACACCCGCCCGGAGGGGGTAACAATATCCCTCTCCGGCAATTTCAAGTAAGGGTTGGGCTGATTCTCAGGGGTTACCGGCGCATAGATAAAACCGTGATGGATATTCCACTCACGCAGCAACAGGTCTTTTTCCACATGGGACCGGGCCACATTTCTGATGATGGTCAGCCTTTCGGCCCGCTCTTCGTAGAGTCGCCAGGCGCCGGAGATAATAACCACGAGGGTCCAAGCGGCGATGAGGAGTATGGTGTATCGTCGTAATCCCACCAGATGACCTTTGTTTTGCAACTCAGCCATTCTTATCCCCCCTTACTCTCATCCTTCTCCTTTATCGGTCGAAAGGGAGAACATCTTTAATCTTTTCATAATAATCTCTGAGGGCTGGCACTTCTCCGCTGCGCCGCGAGAAAGCGCCAGGCAGGAGCGGGTATCAGGCAGTTGCCACCACTGTGTGGCGTGGCACGTCCTCCTCAACCTGACGCAGGCGGCGAGGGAGGAGGAGGCGTTGCAGGAAGGTGAGGTCTGGGGGAGGCTCTTTGGGAATAATGTGATAATCAATGCTGATGGCCTGGTCCTCCTCCCTAAGCCGGAAATAATTCAGACAGAAAAAGGGGAGATAGATTTTGGGGAGTAGGCCTAGGCGAGGTGGCACATCCTGCAAGCGTTTCAGCCAGGTACCGGTATTGATGACCACCCGGCCGTTGAGATGGCGGACTGAGGGTTTGTGGGTATGGCCGTAGATGAAGACAAGCACTTCGGGATGCTTGGCAAAAATCTCCTGGGCGGCCTCCAGATATTTCTGTTCTTTCTCGCTGCTGAGGTCCGCTGGGTTAATAACGATCCGAAAGCGTGCCAAGGTGGCCCGGAAATCCCGCCAGATAAAGTAAAGAGGAATAGCCAACACCAGAAAATTGACGGTGAGGATGGTGTTGATAATCAGAATGAGCTGCACCAGGTTGCCGACAAAACCCAAAGAGGTTAAGAGCCGGTTGTGGAGAAAGATATTGGTCTTGGTGATGCCGAAAAATTCCAAGGCTGCGCCCCCCAAGACAAAAATCTCCAAGCCGGTGAGGAGGAGGAAAGGCACCAGCAGCCACCGCAGCCAGAGGCTCATCTCGTGGTAAAAATAGTTGGAAAAAATCCAATAGGGTACCTGTTCCGTAGGGTAGACCGATTGGATGTCTTTCAGCCAGTTATAGCGGCCGAAGCGGGAATGCCGGCCAGCCATGCTGACCACGGTGCTGGTGAGGAAATACCCCACAGGCTGGGCGTACGGATTGCCGAAGTCAGGGGTGCGGTTATAGGCATCATACTGGTTGCCGTGTTCAATCCAGATGGTCCGGCCCCCCAGCGTCCGGGTGATGGCCGGCGTTTGGGCCAGATGGAGGTTATAGGCCTGGAGGCGCCGGACATAGTCGGGGAAACAGGCAATCTCATAATCATGGTTGCCAGGCAGGAGGGTGATGGTAATCTTGCTGCCGACCTCCCGGAAGGTCGCAAAGATGGCCGGAAACTGTTCAATGAGCTTGTCCAGCTTGGCTGGCCCCTCCAGATCGGTAAACTCCCAGAGGCCGAAGATATCGCCGATGATGATGAGTTCCGCGTCTTCCCCCGATTCGGCGAGGTTATGGAGGAAGGCGATGAATTCAGCCTCATAATCGCACACCCCGAGGGCTTCATCGCCGCCGATATGCAGGTCGCTGATACAATAATAAATCTTGGCCATGAGTGCTCTTGCCCGAAAGTGGGGGGCGGGAGCGCGTTCCGTTCACCCCCGCCCCCGGTTGCTGATCTGCCTGATGGCCTGCGGCTAATGTTTAAAGGCCCGTTGGCCGGTGAAGACCATGGCCGCCGGTGGCTGGGCCTCGTTGCAGGCTTGGATGGACTCATAATCCCGTAGAGAGCCGCCCGGATGGGCAATGGCGACAATTCCCTGACGCAGGGCCACGTCAACACCATCCCGGAAGGGGAAGAAGGCATCAGAGATCATGACCGCGCCAATGAGGCCGCCTTTATCTGTCTTGGTCTGGGCATCGATTTCGTCTTTCAGGGTCCGGTCTGCCTTGCTCTGTTCGATTTCCAGCTCCAGCTCTTTGTATGACTTGCCCAACTTCCTGAAGCAGAGGGCATCGGCATACTTAGTATAGGCCTTGTAAATGGCAATCTCGGCCACCCCCACCCGGTCCTGTTCACCGGTACCGATGCCTACGGTGCAACAGTCTTTGACGTAGAGGACCGAGTTCGAGGTAACGCCCTGCTCCACCTGCCAACCGAAGAGGAGGTCTTCCAGCTCTGCCGGCGTGGCCGGGCGGGTGCGATACTCCACGCCCTGATGCACGGCCACTGCCGGTTTGAAATCCGTCACGTCCAAAATGGCGTTCAGGGGTGACTGTTGGACAATGAGGCCGCCGTCATTGAGGCACTTGATATCCACAAAACGTTTCCGGCAGAGTTCAGGTAGTTTATCGAATCGGGGGACCTGGACGATGCGCAGGTCCTTTTTAGTCTTCAGGATATCCACCACGCCTTCTTCATAGTCCGGTGCGGCAATGACCTCGAGATAATTCTGCACCACCAGTTCTGCGGTTGCTTTGTCCATGGCTCGGTTAAAGACCGCGCAGCCGCCAAAGGCCGCGATGCGGTCCGCCATATTGGCCCGGTCATAGGCCTGGGCTAGGGTATCGCCGTAAGCCACGCCGCAGGGGTTGTTGTGCTTGACGATGACCACGCAGGGCCGCTTGAGCAGAAATTTGATGATGTTCAGGGCATTATCGATGTCCGTCAGGTTGGTCTTGCCGGGATGTTTGCCGGCCTGGAGCATGGCCGCTTCGTCTATGGCGCTGACCATGCCGTAACCCGGCTCCAGAAACCTGCACTCCCCCAACTCCAGGTGCCCTTTTACCAACTCATACAAGGCCGCTTCCTGCCCTGGATTCTCGCCGTAACGCAGCCCCTTCTCGATGAGCTCGCCGGTCTTGTCATCCGGCAGCTTCCAGGTGCGTTTGCGGTACTTCAGCTTCTGATCGCCGAACTCGATGGTGAGTTTTTCCGGAAAATGATCATCCATGACGGTGCGGTACATCTTTTTGATATCGCTCATGCTAATCCCCCTCCTCCCGATGTCCTGAAATAATGTCAGGAGCATTCTATCCGAAAAAGAGCACGATGCAAACCCTCTCCATCCAAGTTACGAGCGTCCGAGAGTTGATCCATCACGGCTGACCGCGGCCTTTCGGCGCCGAGCGGCTTAGGTGACTTCAAAGGCTGTTAGCCTCGGGACAACAAAGGCAGAATCCGCGCGGTGGATTCTGCCTTTTATTATGCCAACCCTGAAGGATATACCATTTTGCCAGGAACGGCAAAAGAGAGCCCGACTCGTTAACTACTTTATCTTGTTTACCCCAGGATTGGGGTTGAAGCTGAGGCGTCGCGGCCGAGAGCGCTGCCTCTCCCTGCCCGCGGCGCCTGTTTAACCTTGTTATGAGCCTCCCGAGGGGTCTACCGCCGCACCGGTGTAGTCGGGGCCGGGGCTGGCATAGCTGGAGCCGGGCTCTGGGAAGGTTTCCCTTCTTTTTTCGCCGACTCCAGGCGTTTGATGGCCTCACCGGCCAGAGGGAAGTTGGGATTTAAGATTTGGGCCCGTTTATAGTGCTCGATGGCCTTGTCGGGCTCGCCCCAAGCTTCCAGCATACGGCCGAATTCAAAATGGTAAATGAAAAAATCTCGTTCTTTGGAAAAAAGAAAGCCGAACTCCCGCATGGCCTTATTGCGTTCGCCCTGCATGGCATAGACCCGCCCCAGGTCAAAATGGGCATCTAAGTTCTCCGGTGACTCCTCCAAAGCTTTAAGCAGATAAGACTGGGCCATTTCCAACTTATCCTTTTCAAAAGAATACATCTTGCCCAACCAGGCCATGGCGTGGTAATTCTCCGGATCTAATTCCAGGACTTTTTTGAAGGATTTTTCGGCCTGTTCTTTGTCTTGCCGATAGAAATAGGCCCGACCTAACCAGAAATGGGCCACCGGTGAAGTAGGAGCCAGGCGGACGGTTTCCTGAAACTCTTTGAGGGCTTCATCCAACTTTTGGTCTTGAATGAATTTCTGCCCTTGGGCCAGGTGTTCTAAAGCCTCAGAGCTGAGGGTGGGTTTGTCTTTGCCGCTTGCCTTTTTCTCCGGGGCCGGATTGCCGGCTTGACAGCCAGAAAAAAGCCCCAGGCTTAAGAGTAGCAAGCCGGTGGCCAGAAGCCGAAGAGCTAGATGGGATAATGGAAACATGGTCATAACTCCTTGTCAGAGATGGAAATTGGCTCGGGCAGGGTGGCTGCCCGCCGGATATGAAGGTTAACAGCCGGCTGCGCCTGCAAGCGGGGGCGCATGATGAGGAGGTAATGGGCCGGCAGGATAAAGAGGGTAAGGAGGGTGGCGCTGAGAAGACCACCTATGACCGTCCACGCCAAGGGGCTCCAGAGTTGGGAACCCTCTTGTCGTTCCAGGGCCATGGGGAGTAGGCCGAGGATTGCCGTGGCCGAGGTGATGAGGATAGGTCTAAGGCGGTCTTGCGTCCCCTGGACCACGGCCCGCACCACAGAAAAGCCCTGGCGGTGCAAGGTATTGATGTGATCCACCAGGACGATGGCATTGTTGAGGACAATACCCAATAAGACCAAAGACCCCACATAGACGGCCAAACTAACCGCATACTGAGTGGCCAGGAGGACGATTACCACGCCGATGACTGCCAAGGGCACAGAGGAGAGGATGACCAGAGGAGCCCGGAAGGATTCGAACAGGGCCGCCATGATCATATAGACCAGGACCAAGGCGACGAATAAGGCGGCAGTGATCTCTCGGCGATTTTCTTGTAATTCCTGAAGATTCCTGCCGAAGCGGATCTCATAGCCAGGAGGTCGGGGGATCTTGGCTAAAAGCGGTTGCAGGGATTGGGTGGCCCGATAGAGATCGAGACCTTGGACTTCGGCGGTCAGTTCAATGGCCCGGACCCGGTCCAAGCGGTGGATCTCCGTGGTTCCCAAGTGGGTCTGGGTCCTGATGGCCGGCCAGATGGGGACCAAGACTTCACGTTGGTATGGGCCAACTGTTTTAGGGATGGTCAGAGTGGCCAGGAGTCGGTAATTATCCCGGTCGGCTTCGGGTAGGCGGGTGCGGATGTCTAGTTCTTTATCCACCTCCCGGAAGCGATTGGCTAACGGCCCGGTGATGGCGGCTCGAATGCCATGGGCGATATCCGTAGCTGTCAGGCCAAGGTTGGCGGCCTGTTGGTGCAACACGGTTACCTCTATCTCTGGTACGGGGTTGCGCAGGTGGATGACGGCATCCCGGATAAAGGAGATGTTTTGCAGGTGCCGGCGCAGAGTTAGAGCCAGGGAGATGAGGATATCCTGATCAGGACCGGTGACCTCCAAAGATATCTGGTGCTCGCGTTTGCTTGCGCCCTCAACATTGAAATGGACCAGGGCAAAGGGGAGGGCCTCCACTTGGGGGCGAAGCCCCTCAACCACCTGCCGGGTAGTTTGGCGGCGCTCCCCGGCCGGCACAAGCCGGACCCTGAAGGTGGCAGCATTCCCCTGGACTCGGGTAGCGACATCCTTCACTTCGGGCACAGTCAAAAGCAGTCGTTCCGCTCTTTTGGCCAAGGTGTCGGTTACGGTTTGTATGGTGCCGGGATGAGTCTGGGCGATCAGGGAAAATTCTCCTCGGTCCAGGTGGGTGCTACTTTCAAACCCCAGGAAGGGCAGGAAGGCGAGGCTAATGGCCAGTAAAATCATGGCAAAAGTGGCCCATAGGAGGGCGTGCCGCAATACCGGTATGAGGAGGCGGCGGTGCCAGCCCTTCAGCCGAACGAGCCAAGTTACCTGATGGGTGGGCCGGGGGAAACGGGCGGCCACCACCGGGGCCAACACCACGGCCACGGCCAGGGATAGCAGTAAAGAGAAGGAGACCGTATAAAAGAGATCTTGGTAGAGCAGGCGGATCCGTTTCTGCAGGAAAAAGATCGGAAAGAAAACGGCCAGGTGGATCAGGGTGGCGGCGGTCAAGGCCTGCAAGACTTCTGCGGTGCCCACACTGGCCGCCTCGGCTCCCATTACTTTAGTCTGGCGGTAACGGTAGATATTTTCGATGACCACAATGGCATTGTCCACCAACATGCCGATGCCGAGGGTCAGACCGGCCAAGGAGATCAGGTTGAGGCTGATGCCGCTGAGGAACATAAATCCAAAGGTCCCCAGAACGGAGATGGGAATGGCTGCAGCAATGGCCAAGGTGCTGGCCACATGGCGCAAGAAGAGGAAGACCACAGCCATGGCCAAAACTGCCCCGATGATGCCAGCGAGGCGGAGCCGCTGCATGGCCTCGAGGATAAAGGTGCCCTGGTCATAATTGATTTCAGTTTTCACCCCGAAGGGTAACCGTTTCTCAAGGCGGGCCAGTTCTTGGCGGAGGGCCTCCGAGACCGCTACGATGTGAGAGCCATATTCCCGATAGACGTGCATGATAACCCGGGGATCGCCTTGATACCGACTGATGGTATCATCGGCCTGACCAGCGTAACTGACCCGGGCGATTTCATCCAGAGAGAGGATGGAACCGGTCCGCGTGCGGATTACCCCGATTTTTTTGATATCAGCCAGGGAGCGGAATTCTCCCGCAGCCCGCAGGGGTAGGCTCAACCGTCCTTGGGTAATGGCCCCCAGAGACAGTTCTACATTGTTCTGTTTCAGGAGGTTGGTCAGTTCGAGAATGGACAATCCTAGGGCTTGAAGGCGGGCCAGATCTGGCTCGATGACGATCTCTAAGCGGCGGCCACCAATAACCTCGATATTGGCGACACCAGGTACCCGGGCCAGGCTCTTCTTCAAGATATCTTCTGCCGTCTGACGCAGCACGACTTCATCAGACGGGCCAAAGACGCCAATGGCCATCACCGGCGAGGCATTGGGGTCATATTTGCTGACCTGGGGTTTCAAGGTGTCCTCGGGGAAGGTGGGCAACAGATAGGCTAGACGTTCCCGGACCTCCTGCATGGCAAAATCCATATCGGTTCCCAAACGGAATTCCAGCTGGATTTCAGCTCTCCCCTCCTGGGAGATCGACCTGAGGCGGACCAGGTTATTCAGCGAGGCCAGGGCTGTTTCGATGGGTTTGGTGATGGTCTGCTCGATCTCGAGGGGGCTATAGCCGCCCAGCAGGGTGGTAACGCTTAAGACCGGGTATGAGGTCTCCGGCAGCAGGTCGAGGGGGAGATGTGCCAAGGAGATGGTCCCGAGCAGCACCAAGCTGAGAAACACCATGGCCACGGCTATTGGCCGTTGTATGATTTTCGGGAGCCAACTCATACCTCGGAAGCCTCGCTCATGGCAGAGGGCGGCCACGCCAACGGGCCAGGAGTTTCTCACCCTGCAGATAGAATAACGGCGTCACCAGAAGGGTCAGAAAGGTGGATATGGCCAAGCCGCTGATGACGGTGAGGGCCAAGGGTGTGCGCAATTCCGAACCTTCTCCCCGGAGTAGCACCATGGGCAGCAAACCCAAGATAGTGGTGAGGGTGGTCATGATCACTGGGCGTAGGCGCGTGCGGCAGCCTTGGACTACGGCCTCTTCCAGACCAGCCCCCTGACGGCGTAGGGTGTTGGTATAATCCACCAAGAGAATGGAATTGTTGACCACAATACCGCCCAGCATAATGGCACCCAGATAGACACCGATGTTCAGGCTGGCGCCAGTTACCGCCAAGATCAGGCTGACCCCCAGGAGGGCCAAAGGAATGGCGAGCAAGATAATGAAGGGATGGAAGAAGGATTCAAACTGCGCGGCCAGGATCATATAAACCAGAACAATGGAAAGAGCCAGGGCAAACATCAGAGAGCGGAAAGACTGCTTGATTTCGGTCAATTCGCTGCTGAACGTCACGGTATACCCTTCAGGCAGGTTCAGATCGGCGAGGGCCTGGGCAATGTCCTGTTGCGTCGCGCTCAAACGTCGACCCACCACATTGCCCCGTATGGGTATTGCCCGGACCTGGTCAGTCCGGAAGATTTCCCGCCAGCCTGGTCCACTTTCCCAACGTGCCACTGCAGTGAGGGGGATATCGGCTTGGAGTTCCCGGGAATGGATAAACAAGGAATTGAAATCTGGCTTGTCCTGATAATTCTCCGGTGACATTTTCACCCGGATATCCACATCTTTTTCTGGTTTGCGAAACTGGGTGGCTACCTCTCCTTGTATGGCCACCTTGAGGTTTTCGCCGATCTCTTTCATGGTCAGGCCAAAGGCCGCGGCCCGTTGGCGGTCCAGGACCACGCGAGTTTCCTCACCATATTTTTTCAAGTCAACGGTCAGGTCTTGGAGCCCAGCGATGTTCTTGATCCTGTCCTGGATCTGCCAAGCCAGGGTTTCCAAAACGTGCAGATCAGGACCTTGAACGGTCAGCAACTCTGGCACCTCGGCCTTCTGCCCCCACCATTGGCTAACAGCTTGGGGTAGGATGTAATCAATTTGGGTATCCGGAAAGACGGCCAGGGCTGGCCGCAGGTTCTGGATGAAGGTAGAGGCGCTGGCGGGGAATTGCCGGTGGGGCTGTAGAGTCACAGAGATCTGGCCGACCCGGGGTTCTTTCTCCTGCAATACCTTCTCGTATTCTTCTTTGGGATTATAGCCCAACTGGGTGATGACGGTGGCCACTCCCGGAGTGGTGAGGATAACAGCTTCAATCTCCTCCAATCTTTGAACCGTGGCAGCATAGGAATAATTGGCGGAGGTGTGAACCCGCAGGAAGAATTCCTTTTGGTCTAAGGTAGGCAACAGCTCCCGGTCCAGGGTAAAGAAAAGGGAGGTGCCCAGGATAAAAATGAGGCCGGTGATGGCCAAAACCCGTCGGGGATAGGTAAGGACTTGGGTAAGACCTCTGACATAAAACCTATCCATGGTTGCATGGAGCCAGGTAGCCCAGGTGGCGGGCCACTGGTGAGGCTTGGCGGTTGGTTGGCGGTCAGGCTGTCTTTCCAAGGAAATGAGCATAGGATTAAAAAAAAGCGAGACTGCCAGCGAAACCAACAGAGAAAAGGAGATGGTCAGGGCCAATTGGAACATGAGTTGGCCGGCCAGACCGGCCACAAAGATCACCGGCAGGAAGACGATGATATGGGCCAAGGTGGAGGCGGTGATGGCCAATTTGACTTCCTCGGTCCCCTGACTGATGGCCTCAGCCGGCGCCAGTTGCCCCTTTTCCTGATGACGCCGGATATTTTCCAGGACCACGACGCCGTTATCCACCAGCATGCCGATCCCCAAGGCCAGCCCCCCCAAGGACATCATATTCAAACTTACACCAGAGAGGTACATGAGGCCGAAGGTGGCCAAAATGGAGATGGGAATAGCGGTGACCACGGTAATGGCGCTGCGCCAACTGCCCAGAAAAAGGAGGAGGACGCCGAAGGCGAGAACGCCACCGAGGATGGCGGCCTCCTGGAGTTGGCTAATGGCCTGGCGGATATAGCGACCCTGATCCTGGACCGGGATCAACTGCAGGCGGCCCCGGAGTTCCTGATTCAACTCCTGGACCCGTGCCTGCACCTGCTGCACTACCTCCACGGTATTGGCATCGGCCATTTTATAGATGGCCAGGAGCAGACTGGGTTGGCCGTTGAGACGGGCCACGGTCTGTTCCGCCTTGAAGGTATCCAGCACTGCGGCGACGTCACTTATGTAGATGGGGGTTTTGCCAGGGTTGGGCATGATCCCCACCTGATTAATATCTTCAGGCGCCTTAAACTCGCCCACGGTCCGGAGTCGGAATTCTTGTTGCTGGCGGGTGATCTTACCGCCCGGAAAGTTGATATTGGCCAGTTTGAGACTATCCAGGAGTGAGGTGATGGGGATTTTATGGGCCAGGAGCCGCCCTTGGGAGGCTATCACCTGGATTTCCCGCTCCCGCGCCCCGCTCAGCCGAGCCCCGGCCACGCCTGGGACCCGTTCCAGATCTCGCTTGATCTTCTCGGCCCAGGTGTCCTGCAGGTCAGCAAAGCTCACCGCTTCCCCTTTGAGGGCCAAGGTGATGACCGGCAGGCTTTCGGGGTTGAAACGGATGATCATGGGGGTTTTCGTTTCCCGAGGGAGGAGATCTTGGATCTGGTCCAACCGTTCCCGGATGTCCAGGGCGGCATAACTCATGTTTGTGCCCCACTCGAAGTCCAGGACTACGACGGATAAGCCCTCCCGGGAATAAGAGCGGAGATGGCGGAGGCGGCTCACCGTCCCCAAGGCAGTTTCGATCTTTTTGGAGACCAGGGACTCCATCTCCAACGGACCGATATTCTCCGAACTGGTGACCACCGTCAGCTGGGGATAGTTGATGTTGGGCAAAAGTTCGATGGGCAGACGTCGCCAGGAGAGAAAACCCAAGAGGACTAGGGCGGCGAACAGCATACTGACGGCGATGGGACGCCTCTGCACAAAGGGAAGGTGGCTCATCTTAGGGCGACTGGGGAGAAGGTTGATAAGGTACGGGGATGACCCGATCCAATTCCTTTAATTGCTCACCACTCTCAACCACCACCAATTCGCCGGGTTCCAGGCCAGATCTGACCTCTGCGGTGGTCGGGGTGGTGAGACCCAAGGTCACCCTCCGCTTAAAAGCCACATTGTCAGAGATGACAAAGACTTCTGTGGCCTTGTCCGGCGACAGGCGGATGGCCTGCACCGGGATGGTGACAACCTGCGGGGTTTTCTCCAAGACGATTTCCAACCTAGTGAACATCCCCGGCTTGAGGAGAAAGTCGGGATTTTTAACGCGAATCCGGGCAATAACGGTCCGACTCTGCTCCTTGAGCATCGGCTCTAGCTGTTCGATCACCCCCAGAAACACCTTCCGGGGATATGCATCGGAAAAGATATTGGCCTCCAGACCAGGGCGGAGTTTGGTGAGATCTCGTTCATTGATTTCTGCTTCGACATAAACCTCATCAAGGCGCAGGATGGTGACAATACCCTTTTCTGAGGGCATGGGAACCCGTTCCCCCGGGAAGTAATTTTTCTTGCCCACTACCCCGGTAATGGGGCTACGGATCACCGCCTGGCGTAATTTCGCCTGGGTGCGTTTGATCTCGGCCTGGATCTGAGCTACTTCGGCTTGGCGTGCCTGGTAGTTGGCCAAGGCCTCTTCCAGATCGTGGAGGGAGCTGCCTCCCTTGGGCTGGACCTGACTCAAGGCTTGATATTTCCACGCGGCCATATCGTAGAGGGCCTGCACCTGCTGTAGGCGGGCCTGTTGGGCCTGCAACTCGGCTTCGTGCACAGCCGTATCGATCACAGCCACGACCTGGCCCTTTCGCACTACATCGCCTACTTGGACCGGAACCTCCCGGATGATGCCGGTGGCATCTTCGTAGGAGGCATCACATTTATCAACCGCCGTGACGGCGCCAAACACTGGGAGAGTTACGGCCAAATCCCCTTTCTGGGCTGCCACTACTCTTACCGGCAAGCGTTCCCTAACCCCGGCGACCTCGCCGTCGCTGCGGCGGTCGGCGCTGGACAGCGGTATGCCGCTGCGCCCAGCGACCGGGCTGGTTGTGCCGGTTTGAGTGCGCCAAAGGAACCAATAAAGGCTGCTCCCCAGGAGCAACACGATTACTATGGCCGCCAGAGGCCAGACCCAACCCCGCTTCATGGCAGCGCCTCCTGGGGAAAGAGGTCCCGTCCCAACAGCCGGTGTAATTGCGCCAGGGCCATGGCAAAATCTCGCTTCGCCTGCATCAGATTAATGTAAGAATCGGCCAGGGTGGTGCGGGCCTTTAAGACATCGGCCAAGGTGGCAAGGCCGGTGCGATATTTATTCCTTTGAATGGCCACCATCTCCTCGGATAGGGTAATCTGCTGTTTGGCCGCCCGGATACGGCTGGCGCTCTCTTGTTTCTGGGTGAGCACCCCCTGCAGTTCGGCATTCAGACCTAGCTGCTGTTGCCGCCACCGTTCGTGGGCCAGCTCCCGGTCAGCTTGCGCTTTGGCTAACTCCACTTTGTTGGAACTATTATCAAAAAGCGAATATTTCAAGGTCCGTACTGAAAAATAATAGGTCTGCAAGGGCGGCGACCCTGGATAACGGGGAAAGGCGTAGGCATTGGGATAGATCTGCTGCCGACTTTCCTGATAACTGAGGGTGGTATTCTCCCAGGAATAGGTGGCCTTGAGCATGATTACAAAATTCTTGTTACTTTCAAAGAGTTGAGGGGATTGCCATTCATGGGCCGCCACCAGACTAAATTGCGGTTTCTGTCTGCCTTTTTCAATATCGGTCTTTAATTGATTATACTTGATATCTTCGCTGAGATAAAGGAGCTCGGGCCGTTTTTCCTTGGCTTCCAACAGCAAGAGATCATATTCTGGAGTAATATCATGCAAGGGAATTTCGTCAACGAGCCGCAAATACTCCTCGCCCTCCAACCCCAGCAATTTTCTGAGATTGGCCGATGATACCTGGTGGTCGGCTTTGGCTTTGGCCAATTTCTGCTCAATTTCCAAGAGCTTGTTGGTTGCTTCCAACAGGTCCAAGCGGGAGATGAGGCCGGCCTGCCAGCGGGTTTCAGCTTCCTGGACCTCTTCCTTGCCCTGTTTATAAAGGGCTTCGTATTGATCCACAGCAGCCTGGGTGCTCAGGGTTTGAAAATAGACCTGGGTGGCATCAGTTTCAATCTTCTGCCGATAAATGGTATACTCGAACCCCTGGCGGCGCTTCTCGGCCTCAGCTAATTTTACGGAATTCTTTATTGTGCCGCCGGCGTAAAGGGGTTGATCCAGGGAGACAAAACTATTCCAGAGCATCTTATTGATTACCGGTTGGCCGAAGTAATCGACCTGGGGGCTATTGGTCAAACCGACCTCTATCTTGGGCAAGTAACGCTGCCGGGCCTGGGAGCGTTTGGTATCTGCAATGGCGATGGAGCGCTTGGCATAGCGGGTTTCCGGATCGTGCTCGACGGCCAGCCGTACGGCCTCTTGCAGAGTCAATAGGCGGGCCGCCCAACCGGTGGACAGTGGCCAGGTAAAGCTTAGGACGACCAGGGTCAGTGCCAGATGAAGTGCTGCTTGTCTCATGTGCAGTATACCCCCCAGATACCATCAGGCAGCGCCAGCATCGCCAGGAGGGGCCCGCGCCTTGCCTCCGGTGACACAAGGTTGTAGATTAGAGAACTTCCATGTGTCCTTACATTAATGGATGGCCGCATGGAATGGGGCTCCGCTCGCTAACCCTCAACAAGAGCGGGTGACCATACTCAGACGATCATATCCCCAACTACGAAGCAAGTCCAAAAATCTTGTATTGATTCAGAAATATATTTGATAAAATTAATTGTAAGAATAACGTTTATCAGGCGCCTGCTCCCTACCCCGGGCGGCTCAATGTCTGCAGAGTTTTTCGAGCCGTCAGGCAGCATATCTGTCATGGGCAAGGGTTGGGGCCAATGGGATAAGGTTATCTTACTGATTACCACGACTCTTGGCAATACTGTTTCTGCTCGCCCCTTCATATACAGAAGGCACCTAGGTTATACAAACAAAGAGGCAAAAGGGGCCGGCTGTGCCATGACCGGGAACAGCCGTGGGGCAGATCCTGGGATGGCCCTGGGCCAGCAGTGCTTAGTGCCTCATTCCCTGGAAAATTTCTTGCCTGCGCAGCTCCGGTCGCGGCACCGCCTGATACCGTTGGAAAAATTCTAGAGAGGAGAGTTACCAAACACTAGCCAAGCCCGTGATTCCCCGAAGCGGAACACAACCTGGGCAGGCAAGGGGCGCCCCGGCCACGGCTGCCCAAACCGTGGGGAAGCCCTTAGGTAAAGAGGGCATTCCCTTCACTCAGTTAGTATACCTGGGGGGCACGGGATCGGAGGTAACAGCCATGAAAAGAAGAAAACCATTCTCTCTCCTTTGTCTCCTAGCCTTATTGGTATGCGGAGGCCTGGTCTGGTTGCCCGTGGCTGCGCTGGCAGTCAAGTATCAGGTTTCAATACTTGATCCCGACAATACGGTCAAAGAGCCTTTTTTAAACAATCAAGGCGAGATCGTGTGGTGTGATAAAAAGCAAGGAGATATTACTCATTATAAGTATCAAATTTTCTATTACGACGTCCGCCAAGGCGGTTCTCCCCAGGTTATTTCCTTAACTGAGAAGGAGCACACTCTGCCCCAGATTAATGATCAAGGTCAGGTCATCTGGCTCACTAAAGTCACCGAGAACGATTATGACATATACTATTGGGATGCCCGGTTGGGGGGCAGTGCCACGAATCTATCCGCGCGGCCCAACCTGGAGGATAAAAATCCCCGACTGAATCAGCAGGGCAGGGTGGTCTGGCAGGGCTGGGATGGCCAGGATTGGGAAATTTTCTATTATAACACGGTGGCCGGGGGTAGCTGGAAATGCTTAACCAATAACAACACGAATGATATCAACCCGGTCATCAGTCCGACGGGAGAAGTGGTCTGGCAAGGGTATGACCCTTTTGGGGATCTGTATTACTGGAAGCCAGGTCTGACCCAACCGCTTAGAATAACCAACAATCCGTACGAAGAGAAAAACCCCCAGTTTGCCGGGGCCGGCCGTCTCTTCTGGCAGGGTTCTGACGGTGAGGATGAAGAAATCTATTATTGGAACGCCACCACCCAACAAACTCTCAAGGTGACGGATAACCCTTATGTAGACACGGATCTGGTTTGTAATCTCCAGGGCCAGGCCGCCTGGATGGGTTATGACGGCAGCACTTACCGCATTTATTATTGGGACGCCCAGAAAGGCGGCACGCCTAAGGTGTTATATAACACTGGTCTGGCCCAGAAAAAGCCCAAAATCAACAACCGGGGGCAGGTAATCTGGCTGGGCTACGATGGGCAATACTGGGAACTCTATTTTGCTGATGTCGTCAAATCCG
>CAZARS010000012.1:6544-10002 GCA_964487625.1 uncultured Desulfobacca sp. | reverse complement strand
TTATCTTCAACGTTTCAGGGTATTCAGCAGAGACTAAAGATAAAGATGTATTATCTTATGCCATCAACGACAAAGAGCAAGTAATCTGGGTCTTAAAGGTATATGACTCCCAGTATATATGGTATTGGCATTTTACTTTTTTCAATTATTACATTCCATACAAGATTATATGCCATGAATATGCTATTTATGATTTATATGGTTTGAATAATCAAGGGCAGATAATCTGGATTGATTACCATTTTAAAGATTTATACCTTGCAGAACCTGCGCTTTATTACTGCGACTACGAGTATCATTTCGGCAATGGCGATTACTATGTCGGTAAGGTTGTGGTGGGTTTGACTCACAGCTATTATCCCGGCAAGACCTGGTCGGTTACCGATGAGAACAACTTTACCGGCTACTATAAAGTTAACGCTATATATCCTGATATGTGGAAAGTTTCTTTTAATGCTGGCAATGTCTTTGTTGATAACTATTTCGACAGCGAAAGCAAAAAGACTTTTACTCCCATTCGTAAGGGCCAGGTGGTCGGCACCAATTACCTGGGGAGCGAACTGGATTATATTCTTAGAGATGGGGTAGCCGCCTATAAATTCGGCAAGGGCTATTATGAGGCGGATGTCGGCGACCGATACACCTTCCGGTACTATTATACCAACGGCGACTACTACTTTGGCTATGTCTACCGATCGCCTTCAGCCAGCGGTTACTACCCCGGCCGGAAGATCGTCAAGAAAAACGAGCTGGGGAAGGAAGGCTATTACGAGATCCTGTCCATGAGTTATACCGGCGCCACGGATAAGTATGGCCAGGTCTTTGTCTCATATTATAAGGATAGCGAAAGCAACAAGGGTTTTATCCCGGTGCACCACGGCCAGGCGGTGGGCACCAACTATTTGGGCAGCGAACTGGATTACATTCTTAAGGACCAGGTTATTCCTTATGAGTTCGGCCAAGGCTACTATGAAGCCGATGCCTTCGACAAATACCTGTTTCGCTATTATTATGGCAATGGTGATATTTACTCGGGATCTGTATATCAGGCGCCTTCGGCCAGCGGCTACTATCCCGGCCAGGTGATCAAGAAAAAGAATGAACTGGGATTGGAGGGGTATTATCACCTCTATTCCTTCTCCTGGAGCGGCGACAGCGCCAAGTATGGCCAAGTCTTTGTCAATTATTACTATGATAGTGAAAGTAAAAAAGGCTTCACCCCGGTGCGCCAAGGCCAGGCGGTGGGCACCAACTATTTGGGCAGCGAGCTGGATCATATCATCAAAAGCGGCGTCGATGTTTACAAATTCGGCCGGGGTTATTATGAGGCCGATGTAGGCGACAAGTATTTTTTCAGCTATGTTTACCTCAATCGCGACTACTACCAGGGGTATGTCTATCGGGCGCCGTCAGCCAGCGGCTATTATCCCGGCCAGGTGATCTATAAAAAGAATGAACTGGGCTACAACGGCTACTACTATATCCGGGGTATGGCCTGGACCGGTGACACCGCCAAATATGGGCAGGTCTATGTCACCTCCTACTACGACGGCGATGCTCCTACTCCTAAAAGCTATACGCCCGTTAATGCCACCTCACCTTTGGGCACCAGCTACCTGGGGTCGGAGCTGGGATATATTATTAATACCACCAATCCCAACTACCTGTTTGGCAAAGGATATTATGAAGCGGACGGTTTATACCTGATTCCCATTGATATTCTGCAATGACCCCGAAGGAGTCTCCTAATCGGTATGAAGGGGAAGGCCATGTTCAAGTCAACCACTCACCGCTTTACTCCTTGAGGCTTACTGCTGTTATGGCTGGTTTGAAGCCCGGTTAGTTTTCATCCGGCAAGTCACCAAATCCCTCTCTCCGCAAGGCGGGGAGAGGGATTTTCAATGGATATCAAAGGTTGGGCAACATGTGGGTAATGACTGACCGCGTGGCGGGAGAGGGAATTATAAAGGAGTCTCCACCTGGCATGGCTTAAAGCCCCAGCCGCTGGAGCTCTTTTTCATACACTTCATAGGCCTGCTGGCCGAAGAGGACGAAGCGCACCAATTTGATTTCCGGATGCTCTTCGAGAAAGTCGGCTACCGTGGTGAGAGCAAGGCGCGCGGCCGGGGCCAGGGGATAGCCGTAGATGCCGGTAGAGATAGAGGGAAAGGCCAGGCTGGTGATGCCCCGACTGGCCGCCAATTTGAGGCTTTCACGATAGCAAGAGGCCAGGAGGTCCGCTTCCCCCTGTGTGCCTCCACGATACACGGGACCGACGGTGTGGATAACGTATTTGGCCTTGAGGTTGCCGCCGGTGGTAATCACCGCCTGGCCGGTGGGGCAGTAGCCGATCCGGCGGGCCTCGGCCTGTATGGCAGGGCCACCGGCCCGGTTGATGGCGCCATCAACGCCGCCACCTACCCGCAGCTGCTCATTGGCCGCGTTCACAATAGCTTCGGTATCCTGATGGGTAATATCGCCTTCGATGATTTCCAAGATGGAGTCATTGATCCGGACCTGCATCGCGTCACCTCCTGATCTGTTCCTGCCCTGCCTAAGAGAGAATGATTCGCCTCTCTGATCTTGGGCCGCTGGCCAAGCCCCTTGACCACGGACCTTTTCCCCTTTATATTTTAGCAGATTCTGGTAAGCTGCTGGAGAAAAAGATTCTGGAGGTTATAACCTTGTCCTATCTCATCGCCATGGCCGGGAAGGGCGGCACCGGCAAGACCACGCTGGCCGGCCTGGCTGTACGTTATCTCATCGAACACGGCAAGAAGCCGGTCCTGGCCGTCGACGCCGACGCCAACAGCAATTTCAACGAAGTCCTGGGGGTCAAGGTGGAAATGACCGTGGGCCAGGCCCGGGAGGAAGTCAAGGCCGGCGGCGGCCGGGTGGATATGACCAAAGACCAGTTGGTGGAATTCCGCATCAACCAGTGCCTGGTGGAGGCCGAAGGCTTTGACCTCATCAGCATGGGCCAGCCCGAAGGCGCCGGCTGCTACTGCGCGGCCAACCATCTGATCAGCCATTATATGGATGTCCTCTCCAAGAATTACCCTTATATCGTCATGGACAACGAGGCCGGTATGGAGCATCTGAGCCGGTTGACCACCAAGGATGTGGACCTGCTCCTCATCATCAGTGACCCTTCTTTCCGGGGCATTCAGGCGGCCCGCCGGGTCCATGAGGTGGCCAAAAGCCTGAAGATCGTGGTGGGGGAAGCAGCCCTCCTGGTCAATCGGGTGACCAACGGGATCCCTCCCCGCAGTTTGGAAGAAATCCAGCAATGGGGGCTACCCTTGGCTGGCGTGATTCCGGATGATCCATTGGTAGCCGAATACGATGGTCTGGGGAAACCCACCATCACCCTGCCGGCCGAGGCCGTGGCTGTGCAGGCGGCCAATGCGATCTTTGCAAAATTAATAAAATAATCAGGTTGGTGGCTACCGCTTTAG
>CAZARS010000012.1:0-6480 GCA_964487625.1 uncultured Desulfobacca sp. | reverse complement strand
CACAGGTTGGAGGGAAAAACTCGAGAGCACTCCTGTCCGGCAAGGTTTTTGCCTAAGGTTGATGGTGCCTTGGTATCTCTTATATCCGTCCTATTACGTCATTCTGAAGGAGCGAAGCGACAGAAGAATCTCAGATCCCTCGCTGCCCTCAGGATGGCAAGAGAAAAGAAGCCAGCGGTGAAAGGTTTCTTTGGGCTTTGGGCGTCCTTTATCAAGCTCTGTAAGAAGCTTGCCGAACACTCATGACTCGAGATAAAAACTAACCACCAACCCCTAACCATAGGCCTCGGACCCCTAATCCCCCGCCCGGGAGGCGGTTCCCCCTGTAGGGCAGTTCTGCCAGAGGACAAAGCCGGAATGGATGCCATCGTCATCTTGGGAGCGCGCATTGGCAGAGATGGCCATCCGGGGCGGGTAGCCCGTTTTCGGGTGCTCCATGCCCTGCCTCTGGCCATGGAGGTGTATCCCGCCAGCAGGGTAATCATTTCCGGCGGGCAACATCCTGGCTTGCCCCTCAGTGAAGCCCGGGCTATGGGGGGCTGGGCCCTCCAGGAGGCATCCCAGCGGTGGGGCGAGACCGCTGCCCAAGAGTTGGCCGGCCGTCTCCTGTTGGAAGAGGCCAGCCGTAACACGTTGGAATCGGCCCGCCATACCGCCGCTCTGCTGGCAGCGCAAGGTTTGCGGACGGCGGGGGGGGTTACCGACACATTGCACATGCCTCGGGTCAGGTTGCTATTCGGTCAGGCCTTTCGGGCTTGTAAGGTGGAATTCCGGCCTTTGCCGGCCCCGGGTCTCCTCCAGGACTATTGGCGCCGCGGCCGTTTATTGCGCCTCAGCAAGTTCCTATTGCGGGAAGCCGGGGCCTGGGTGAAACTTTTGGGCCAAAAGGTCTGGTGAGCTGCAAGCAACGCCCTGCGGCCATCTAACCCTCAGCCTGCCTCAGTCCGGCAAGACAGAGTCAACCCGCCTCATGGGGCAATATCCCCCGCTTTCCAGACAATTTCCTTTTCAGTTTTTTTCTCTCTGATTATAATCAGATTAGGCTCAAAGGACGACGGCAGCCCTCTTTGAGGGATGGGTTGGGGAAGAGGCAGAAGGGGGGATAAAGCAGCGATGCCGGATTCGGATAAGACCTTTCGGGAGATCCTCCGGCAGCTGCATGCCAGCAAGACGGTCGAGGATGTGGCCGTGCTCCTGACGGACAGCCTGGCCCCCCTGCTGGGAGCCCAGGGCGCGGTCTTGCAGCTCTGGCCGAGGCCCGCGGGCGATCCGTTCCTCAGCCGCTCCTGGGGGTGGGGCGAGTCCTATCAAGGCAAATTAGCGGCGGCCGCCGAACCACTCCTGGATCGAGCCGAGCAGGCTCCGGTGTTAATCCTGCCCCAACCGGACTTGGCCCCTTACCTCGGTTCCCCCGAACCCCAGGCTCAGGACTTAGCAACCCTGGTCTGGCTGCCGTTGGGGGGAAATGAAGAATGGTGTGGGTTCCTTGCCTGGCTTTTCGCCACTCCTCCGGAGATTACTGCGTCAATCTTGGATTTCCTGGAAGATGTGGGGCAGCAAGCAACTTGTGCCCTCGCGAAAATCCGCCTCATTGCCAAACAGCAAGAGGAATTTGCCTGGCTGGCCCAACAGACAGAGCGCCTGACTGCGGTGGGTCGCCTGGCCGCTGGCGTAGCCCATGAATTAAATAATCCGTTGGCCAGCATCCTCCTCTTCAGCAGTAATCTCCTCAAAAAAGTACCCCCGGAAGGAGCCCTCCATGAGGGCTTGGCCATCATCATCCAAGAGACCAAACGCTGCAAAGCCCTGATCCAAGAATTGCTGGAGTTGGCCCGCACGAAAGAACCGAAAAAAATCGTAGCCAACCTCAATTTCATCCTCAGCAAGGTGCTCAATCTCCTAGAGAATGAATTCCGTCGTCGAGCGGTGCGTCTTCGCCAGGATTTAGACCCCCACCTGCCCGATCAACTGGTGGATGTGGGGCAGATGCAGCAGGCTCTGGTCCACCTGGTGTTGAACGCCTTGGAGGCAGTCGAGGCCAAGGGGGAAGTCCAGGTGACTAGCCGCTGGGATCAGGACCGTCGGGCAGCCATCATTACCATCCGGGATACCGGCTGTGGCATCCCGGCCCAGATCCGCGACCGCCTTTTCGAGCCCTTTTTCACCACCAAACCGCGGGCCACCGGCTTGGGCTTAACCGTCAGCCGCGGCTTCATCCAGGATCATGGGGGCGATCTGCAGGTGGCCAGTGAGCCTGGCCAGGGGACTTGGGTAACGGTAATCCTCCCCCGAAACTTCGGGCCGAGCCCGCGCCCAGGGGATGTTGTCTAATGTCCAACGGCCAGATTCTCATCATTGATGACGAACCGGTCATCGGCTTGGTCTGCCGCCTGGTGTTGGAGGAGCAAGACTATCGGGTGGAGGTCTGTCAGACGGGCAGGGAAGGGTTGGCCAAACTGCGGAGCGGGGAATTTGACGTGGCCCTCCTGGATTTCAAGTTGCCGGACCTGGAGGGGATGGACATCTTGCGCACCGTCCAACAGGAGCGGGTGAGTTCATATATTATTGTCATGACGGCTTTCTCCACCGTAGAGAATGCGGTCGCAGCCATGAAGGCCGGCGCCTTCGATTACCTGGCCAAACCCTTTACCGACGATGAACTGCTCATTACCGTAGCTAAGGCGGTGGAGAAGAAACGGCTGGTGGAAGAAAACCGGGCTCTACGCCAACAATTGGTGGACACCTACGGTTTTTCCAATATCGTGGGGGAAAATCCGGCCATGCGGAAAATTTTCCTGGAGATCAGAAAGGTGGCGCCCACCGATGCCACGGTGCTGATCTGTGGGGAACCAGGCACCGGCAAGGAGCTCTTTGCCCGGGCCATCCACACCTACAGCCGCCGGTCTGGCCATCAATTCGTGCCCATTGATTGCAGCACCCTGTCGCCCACTCTCTTGGAGAGTGAACTGTTCGGCCATGTGAAGGGTGCCTTTACCGGGGCCAGTAAAGACAAACCGGGGATTTTCGAGATAGCCCATAAGGGGACCCTCTTTTTGGACGAGGTGGCCAATCTCAGTCTGGAAATTCAAGGGAAGCTCTTGCGGGTCTTGGAAACCCATGATTATAAACCGGTGGGGGCCAGCCAGGTGAAGAAAACCGATGCCCGGGTGTTGGCGGCCACCAGCAGGGACCTGAAGGTAATGGTGCAAGAAGGGACGTTTCGGGATGATCTCTATTATCGGCTCAACGTCTTTCCCATTCATCTGCCGCCCCTCCGAGCCCGACAGGACGACATCCCCCGCTTAGCCTACCATTTTCTCCGCCATTTCAGCCGCAAGATCGGCAAGCCCCTGCAGGGTTTCAGTTCAGAGGCTCTGGCAATCCTGACCAGTCATCCCTGGCCGGGAAATGTGCGTCAGTTGAAAAATCTGGTGGAACGCTTGGTGATCCTCATTGACCACCCCATCGTGGATAGCATCGATCTGCTGGAGCATCTGGACCATAAAGGCTGGCGCGGCGACACCGTCCCCCAGACCCTCCAAGAACTGAAGCAGGCGAAAAAACGGCTCCTGGAGGAAAGCTACGGTCAATTGGAAAAGGCCTTCCTTCTACAGGCCCTGACTGCCGCAGAGTATAATATCAGCGTGGCCGCCCGCCGAGTGGGCATGCAACGCTCCAATTTTTCCGCCCTCCTGAAGAAACACCGCCTATCGCCGGAGCGACGCCGAGCCTAAGGTTGTCCGGTCAGGAGCTGGGCGGCGGCCTTCACCAGCCCTTAGGCAAAACGGAGCTGCATGAGATAGAAGGCGTCGTTTTCGTAATCTGCATCCACGTGGACCACTTTCAGGGTCTTGAAGCCAAACTTTTCATAGAGACCTTTGGCCTCGACCTTGGGGATTTCCACATCCAAATCAACCGTGGCGATATTTTTTTGCCGTAAGATATCCAGGGCATAGGCCAATAAGCGGGAGGCAACACCCCGCCCCTGGGCCCGGGGGTGTACGGCTACCCGCATGATCACGGCCCGACGGGCCACCTGGCAGGTGCAAACCACGATGAAACCCTGGATGGCCTCAGCATCTTCATAGACCAGAAAGAGGTCTTTAAAAGCCGGGGTAAACTGACTTTCATTCCATTGTTTGGGGAAGCAGGCCTCCTCGATGGTCATGATCTGGGCCAGATCACTGGGATGGGCCGCCCGGATGACGCCGTTTTTTTCGGGTGGTTGCATCTTTGCCCCCTTAGCTGGCGAATAATGCAAAAGTTTCCCAGCTATTTTATACTAAATTGCCCTTAATAGTCTATTTATTCCTTATTTTTCTTGGCTGCGTACGAATGCGAGAAAAGGTTAAGAGGAACAAAAATATTGCCGATTGGCCGGAGTCTTGGCTTCGCCCCCACTCCACCCCATACCACTCCCTAACGGTCAGGGGTCAGATGGACCTGGCCCAGCGGCCAAGCTTGTCCATCACGCAACCGCGAATCCACCGCCTTAAAAATAAATTAAAGAATCAGAGCCAGGAGCGTCAGCGAGTGGTTACGGACGAATCTCGACCTGTTGGTCTGTTCATCCTGTCTGCTTATCAGGTTGGCGGAGGGAGAGGGCTGATCAGGGCTGGCGCCTCCAGCCCTGATCAGACAAGCTCTAGCGGTCCGGGGCAGGCACAGGCCCACCCGGGTAGCAGCGTCACACCCCGTTAGGAAGTACTGGCAGCCATTTGCGTGGCGGGGGTAGCAGTGAGGGTTTTGACCACGTCGGTCAGGTGTTGGAAAAAGGGGCTGTTCTCCGGCGCCAGGAGGCTGAGTTGCCCCGCGTCCGCGCTTTCCAACACCTTGGGATCAAAGGGCAGGGAACCAAGATAAGGTACTTGGGTCAGATTGGCCAGACGCTGGCCCCCCCCGCTGGAGAACAGGGGAATTTCTTTGCCACAACCGGGGCAGATGAGCCGTCCCATATTCTCCAAGAGGCCGACGATGCGGATATGGGTCTTCCGGCAGAAATCGATGGACTTGCGCACATCTGCCAGGGAAATTTCCTGGGGGGTAGTGACGATGATGGCTTCCACCTCGGGGATGGTCTGGACGACAGAGAGGGGCTCGTCGCCGGTGCCCGGCGGTGCATCGATGACCAGATAATCCAAGCGGCCCCAGGCAATGTCGGCGATGAACTGGCGAATGGCTGAATGTTTCAAAGGCCCCCGCCAGATAACGGCGCTCTCCCGATCTGGCATGAAAGCCTCGATGGAAACGACCTTGAGATTCTCTACGCCAGGCGCGGTGTAGAACAACTGGCGTTCCTCCACGTTCAGGGGGGCACTCAGACCCAACATGCGCAAGACGTTGGGGCCATGCAAATCCACATCCATAAGGCCCACCTGATGGCCCTGACGGGCCAGCGTCAGGGCCAGGCTCACGGCCACACTGCTTTTGCCCACACCACCTTTGCCACTCATGACTAACAGTTTGCGGCTGATCTGGTTCAGAGTAGCCCGCACCAAGGCATCTTCAAAATGTTCTTCGCCGCCCTGATGGCTGTGGGTATGGCCACAACTGGCACTGGACTCACAAGTTGAGCAGGCATTTTTTCCGGCGTCATGATCTGACGTTGACATGTAGCATTACCTCTTATCTGTGTATTTCTGGCGAACTGCAGCCACCGCCACCTGGCCAATCGCTCGCTCGCGGTGGCCACTGCCAGGTTCTCCCAAAAAACCTAAGCCTCAGGAGGGCGAAATCGTTGCTGCTGCCCGTCCCGGCGAAGGCCAGCGACCCGCTGACCGCCCTGAGATGGACCCGGGCCGCCATTCTGGTATTCTGGTATTTCTTTGCCACCGGCGGAGGTGGGAGAGGGAAGGGGAGGGGTTAGCAACCGGCGGATTGCCCTGGGTCTAACGGTTAATCCCCTTGCGGTAGCCTCTTGGGCTGGCGGCGAGCTATGAGCACCATGGGCAAAAATGAACTTAAGTTCATATATAATGTTAAAGTGTTCTTGTTTGCCTGTCAAATTAAAAAGCAACCTTCCCGCCTCAGGGGTGGTATCCTGCACCGTCTTGTGCCACTGCGTCGGCGACCCGGCCGGAGGACCGCCACAACAGGGGTAAGAGAGCCGGTGCAGCAATCTCTGGGGAAATCACCAAGAGGGTGCCTCCTGGCACGGGCGAGGGTTGGGATGGCCGCCGGATTCAGAAGATAGGTAAACCGTAACCAAATGTGGCGGGGATGTCAAGGGGTGGGGATGCCCCCTGTGGTTGTTACAAAAGGGAGGGGATTAATATTGCATCATTCGCTGACCCACATGGCACGGATAACCCCGCCCATGCGTCTTTCTAAGGGCTAAGTTGTCGACCGACTCTGTCATAGAATGCACTCGGCCTTTTGAGCCTCGCAGTCAAGCCGACTGCGCTTTCCCTGAGTATATATAACTAGAGACCGTTGCAAAATGGGAATTTCGATTTTGCTGCTATTTCTGGCGCAAATCTT
>CAZARS010000011.1:40379-40758 GCA_964487625.1 uncultured Desulfobacca sp. | reverse complement strand
GGTCGGGCCAGCCTTCGTATTCGACGATCTCATTGCCGTCTTCGTCATAGTATACCTTGCGGATGTAGGAGTCGGCAATAAGTTCATGAAAAACGCAATTCCCCACCCCGCCGATGCAACGGTTGCCATGAATCAAGACTTCGGTCTTGATGCCCAGGCTATCGGCCTCCATTTTGAAGCGCCGCAACTTCTCCACGGTATTAATTTCAGTGGAGGCCACAATCTGGGTCACGCCCAGTTCCCGGTAGCGGGCCATCTCTGCTTTTGTCTGGATATTGCAGCCTACACTGGCATGAATGACCAGATGGGGGAAACGCTCATGAATAAGGCGCATGAGGGCCGGGGTCTTGACAATCACGCCTTCAATGCCAGCCGCAGC